>NZ_PCYU01000020.1:0-105458 GCF_002553775.1 Lactobacillus sp. UMNPBX16 | reverse complement strand
GTTTGTCTGTTATAATCCTAACTGTCCTAATTACAATAAAAAGGTTGATCGCGATGAAAATGCCATGGCCAACCTAACGCTGCTAGTAAAGCATCCAGAGTTAAATCGAGCCTTATAAGATAATTGCGGGCGAGGCTACGTCCGAAAAAATGCCAAAAGAGATAGTCAATGCGATTACTTCTAAATTGAAATATCGGAATACTAGCGTAGACGTTGGTAAGAGAAATGGAAAGCACGAATAGTCCAAAATGTATGAAAATAAAACATAGTCATACATTTGCTTACATTTTTTATAGCAGAAGCACTACGCAAAGAAAGAATAAAATTAGGACTAACACAGGATCAAATGTGTGCTGGGATCCTTAGTCGTCCTTTTTACGCAAGGATTGAAAGTGGCAAAAATCGCATAAATGCGGAGAGCTTATTTAAAATATTGCTTGAGCATCAAGTTGATCTAGTAGAGTTTTGTGATCTTATTCAAGATGATTATACGTCAGAAGAACGAAAAGTTGAGAAGCAATTTGAATTTAAAATGAATCTAGCAGTTAGTGCAAAAGATACTGAAGCTTTGGATAAGTATTGTCAGCAGATAATGAATTCATCTAATAATGAGGTTTTGAAGTTGCGAGCATTAATTACTTCGGCATATTTTAAGGGTGAAACTGACAAGATTGATGTAGAAATCAGGACGAAGATAAAAGCTGAGTTTGATGGAGGGAATAATTGGCTTGAGCGACCAGACCTACTGCGATTATTGGCTAATACGATGCCGATGTGGCCACAAGATGAATTGGACTTTTTAATTGGGCGCTTGCTTGATTTTGCAAAAAAATCTGAGCTTTCAGAGTTAACGACTGAAAGATATATAAGATTGCTAGAAAATTATCTGGTGGTTTGTTACGACAGAAAGGTTCATAAGAAAACTACACATTTTGATCATATTGATGACGCGATGGAATATATTATTGATGCTACTGAGTCGTTTCATTTGATGATTTATAGAATTGAAGTGTTTTATATGAAAGCATTATTTTTGGATCAAATGGACAAAGCAAAAGAGATTAGACAGGATCTTGGTGTATTAGGCTATAAAAACTTTATTGCTAGTTGGCCTGAGTAATAATTTGTAACAAATATGATACAAAGTCAATCGCAGGAGAACTTACATGATTTAAAATAATAGTTGAAGACTTAGATGGAAGGAAAAATTTAAGTTAATGCAAGTCGACGTTGCTTCAATTGTAACTGCAGTAGTAATCTTAATTGCTGTTGTAATAATTATTATGAAAAAAGAAAGCAAAATATCTGGAATAGCAATTATTGCTGTTGGTGTGGTATTTCTAATAGATTCATGCTTTCTTAGATATAAACCAGTTATGCAACTAGTAGTATTATCGATCTTTTTTATTATGCTTGGTATATTTTGGATCATTAAGAGCTATAAGAAATAAGTAAATCCAAAAATTAATGGAAATCGAATATATGATTTAGAAGAAACAAGGTAAAATAAATTGCGTGAATCATTACTAAGTCCCAAACTTTATCAAGCTCTAAAATACATTTTAGCTGTAACACTGATAATAATCTTAATCTTGCCATTACCAGCAATTAATCAGAAAAAGATCAATTACTGGCTGGTAGGATCATATTGTCTAGTCCTGGGCGACTGGCTAGCTACTTGGATGCAACATCATCATATTCATTGGGTTATTAGCATAATCATGGGATACGTAATAGCGTTCATTATTTGTGTAATACTGTATCTCTACACAGCAATGATTTAATTGAAAACAGACATAAAAACACCGAAGTTCAAAATCTGAGCTTCGGTATTTTTTCTATCTATTTTCTTCCTGTGCAGCCAAGTGATTGATCGGACCCCATTTTGAACCAACATCAATTGGGTGAGAAATTGCAGCGTAAGTAAAGTCCTTACCAATTTTTATAGCATCAATTACAGACTTTCCCTTAGCTAATTCTGCCGCAATAACTGCGGAGAGAGTATCACCTGTGCCATTCACGCGATCAGTCTTAAAGAAAGGCTTGGTAAATTCGTGAAATGCGCCATCTTCAGTCAACAAAATATCAGTTACTTCAGTCTGATTATCTGAGTCATGACGTCCCTTCATCAAGACATTTTTAGCACCCATCTCTTGTAGTTTTTTAGCGCCTGCGTGAATTTCTTCCTTATTATTTAGCTTCAAGCCAGTTAGCTTTTGTTGTTCATAAAAGTTAGGCGTAATTACATCGGCTAGCGGCAATAATCTGTCTAAGAAGGTCTGGTAGGCATCATCGTCAAGTAGGGTGGCACCGTGCTTAGTGATGATGACGGGATCAAGCACGATTTTACCCATGTCGTATTTTTCAAGATTATCGGCAACGCAATCGATAATTTCCTTGTTAGCCAGCATCCCTGTCTTAGTCGCATTAATCTTGAAGTCGTCGTTTAACACATCGAATTGCTTTTGGATAAAATCAAGCGGCATAATTTGTTGGGCAAAAATTCCTTTTGTATTACCAGCTACAGCCGCGGTCATCAGCCCCATGCCATAAACGCCCCGTGCATAGAATGAATGCAAATCTGCTGGCATTCCTGCACTACCATCACTATCGTTACCCGCAATTGTTACCGCAATTTTTTGATTTTTTTCCATTAAAATGCCCTCCTTAAAAAATCCTTATAAAAATTATACCGTATCTATTACATTAACTGCTAGAATCTGCATTAGAAAAACAGTAATATTATAAGAAAGCGCTTTTGCAGAAAAGAGAATAACTATGACAGAAAAATATATTTTAGCAATCGATGAAGGAACCACCTCTACTAGAGCAATTATTTTTGACCATGATGGACGTGAAGTTGCTTCTGCCCAAAAAGAATTTCACCAATATTTTCCAGAGCCTGGCTGGGTTGAACATGACGCTAATAAAATCTGGATGGCGGTCCAAACGACAATTGCCAATGCTTTTATTAATTCGGGCATTTGGCCTAATCAAATTGCCGCAATTGGCATTACCAACCAACGTGAAACGACCGTTGTTTGGGACAAGGATACAGGTGAGCCAATTTATCATGCAATCGTTTGGCAGTCACGGCAGACAACAGAATTAGCTGAAAAATTAAAAAAAGAAGGCTATAGTGATGAAATTCGTCAAAAAACAGGCTTAATTATTGACCCATACTTCAGTGCAACTAAGATTCGCTGGATTCTTGATCATGTACCTGGCGCGCAAGAAAAAGCTGAACAGGGAAAGTTGCTTTTTGGTACGATTGATAGTTGGCTAGTTTGGAAGTTAACTGATGGTGCTAAACACGTGACTGATTACACTAATGCTTCACGGACCATGCTGTTTAATATTCACACGCTCAAGTGGGATGACGATATTTTGCATTTGCTCAATATTCCTAAGCAAATGTTGCCTGAGGTGCGCTCGAATTCAGAGATTTATGGTGAAACAGCGTCATATATGTTCTTTGGTGGACAAGTGCCAATTGCTGGGATGGCCGGTGACCAACAGGCAGCCTTATTTGGTCAATTAGCTTTGAAACCAGGAATGGTGAAAAACACATATGGCACCGGTGCCTTTATTGTGATGAACACAGGGGACAAGCCAACAGACTCTAACAATAATCTGTTAACGACCATTGGTTATGGCATTAATGGTAAGATTACTTATGCTTTAGAAGGATCAATCTTTGTGGCTGGTAGTGCAATTCAATGGCTACGCGATTCGATGAAGTTGATTAAGCATGCGCCAGACTCTGAACAAGCAGCGCTTGAGTCGACATCAGAGAACGAGGTTTACGTTGTCCCTGCCTTCACTGGGTTAGGCGCACCATATTGGGATGCGGAGACTCGTGGTTCAATCTTCGGTGTTACACGTGGAACTACTGACAAGGATATAATTAAAGCAACTTTGCAGTCATTAGCTTATCAAACCCGTGACGTTGTTGATACGATGCAACAAGATTCAGGCATTGAAATTCCTGCTTTACGTGTTGATGGCGGTGCTAGCAACAACAATTACCTGATGCAGTTTCAGGCTGACATTTTAGGGATTGAAATTGAACGCGCTAAAACGCTGGAAACAACCAGCATGGGTGCAGCCTTTTTAGCTGGCCTTGCCGTTGGCTATTGGAAAAATATTGACGAGTTAAAGCATACCTTTACGATTGGACAGGCCTTTGAGCCGAAAATGAGTGCAGTTGAACGTGAAAAACTTTATTCAGGTTGGCAAAGAGCAATTCGTGCTGCTCGGTTATTTGCACATGACTGATAATGATATAATAAAAGTACGGTATTAACACTTTAATGAGGAAAGGCAAGGAAAAATGAAGCATGATCGAATATTAGCTTTGGATGGACCGCTGAATTTCAGAGACATCGGCGGCTACCAAAATGACAAGGGTCAACATGTAAAGTGGAACAAAATATATCGTTCTGATTCACTTAGCTCCTTGTCGAAGGAAGATCAAGAAAAGTTAGTTGAACGCCGAATTACCGTAGATGTTGATTTACGCTCTAAGTATGAACAAAATTCAGCGCCTGACAAGCTTTGGTCAAATGTCCGTTTTGTTGATGCACATATTTATTCTGAAAACCGCAAGCAAAATAAAGGCGATAACAAGTTATATCGCTTTGTCCATCATATTCCTGATATGGGTGACAATTGGCTTGGTCAAATTTACCAACAGGTTTTGCTTAATTCACATAGCCAACATGAATTTGCTAAAATTTTTGCGGAATTGATTGAATTACCTGAAGAAGATGCGCTAGTTTATCATTGTAGTGCAGGCAAAGATAGAACTGGAATGACTTCAGCACTGATCTTAACTGCATTAGGTGTTGATGATGACACCATTTCGCGTGATTATTTATTGACCAATGAATTGTATGACTTTGCTTTGGCTAAACAGTTCCCCGATGATAATGAAATTGCTAGCCTAGTTTCTAAAATGAACATTACCAAGGGAGAGGGACCGGCTATTCGTGGAATTACGGAAACTATTCGCCAAGGCTGGGGCAGTTTTGATGGATTTTTCAAAAAAGAGCTTGGCTTTAGCCAAAAAGATTTAAACCGATTCAGAAAGATGTACTTAGAATAGGAATAATATGACTACTTTATCAGATGTTGCTAAAGAAGCAAATGTATCAAAAATGACGGTATCACGAGTGATTAATCATCCTGAGCAAGTAACGCCAGAATTAAGAGCAATGGTAGAAAAAGCAATGGAGAAACTAAACTACCATCCCAATTCAATTGCACAGGCTTTAGTTAATAATCGGACTAACGTGGTAAAATTCGTCACTTTAGAAGATATTGATACCACTGAGCCATACTATATGAACTTGCTTTTTGGTTTTGCTCGTGGTTTAAATACTAAGCAGTATGCGATGCAATTAGTTACGGATCCTAATCAAATTGAAAAGGAACATGCAGATGGCTATTTAATTACCGGGGCGCGAAACAAAGATTATGAATTATTTGATAAACTCGATAAGCCTTTTGTTTTATTTGGTGAAAATCACCGCGGCTATGACTTTGTTGATTCTGATAATCAGTTAGCAGAGAAGATGGCTACTCAATATGCTTTAGACCGGTTATATAAGCACATTATCTTTATTGGAATTGATTTAAAAGAGCCATTTGAATATTCACGTGAAGCTGGTTATATCAACACTTTGCAACAACACCAGTTGATGCCACAAATTTTTCGGGTTTCTAATCATAGTCATGCTGCGCAAGATGTGATTCATGAACATTTTAAGGAATTTAAAAAAGATACTTGTTTCGTCTGTGCCAGTGATCGAATTGCAGTGGGTGTTGTACGGCAATTGCAAGATGAAGGCGCTCGAATTCCGGAAGACTTTGGAGTTATTGGTTTTGATGGTGTCTTTTTAGATCAAGTTTCTAATCCAAAGCTAACGACAATTAAACAACCAATTTTTGAAATGGGTGAAATGTTAGCTAAAATGCTACTGCAAAAGATTGCCCAATCAGGTTCACCTCAAGGTGAAGTAATGCTTAAACCTAAGCTAATTCGGCGCCAATCAACTAGATAAATCGAAAAAATAACGAGCACGTCTGATATCTCAGAGGTGCTTTTTTACTGCCTTTAAAATTGTTTCCTATTATGAGTGAAAGCGCTATACTGGAAACAAGAGGCAATTTATTGAGAGATAAAATATGAATAGAGGTCACGATTATGAAAAAAGTTTTGGCAATAAATTCTGGTAGTTCATCATTTAAATATAAGCTTTTTTCATTTCCAGACGAAAAAGTTATTGCTTCAGGGATGGCTGATCGTGTAGGAATGGACAATGCTGTTTTTAAAATAAAGTTGAACGACGACAAAGAATATATTAAAAATACTTCGATTCCAGACCAGGAAGCAGCTGTTAGCTTATTAATTGAAAATTTAAAGAAGTTTCACGTATTAAAAAGTCTGGATGAACTAGCAGGCGTAGGTCATAGAGTAGTTAATGGGGGCGAAGTTTTTAGGGAGTCTGCCTTAATTGATGAAAAAAAGCTTCAACAAATTTTTGACTTGGGTGAATTAGCACCATTGCATAATGTGCCAGAAGCCATGGGAATTAAGGCATTTATGAAGATTATCCCGGATGTGCCACAAGTAGCAGTGTTTGATACTTCATATCATACTAGTCTTGATCAAGTTAATTATCTTTATCCAATTCCTTATAAGTATTATGAGAAATATGGGATCAGAAAATATGGTGCACATGGTATTTCAGTAAGCTACGTAGCTCCACGTACTGCTCGACTAATGGGAAGAAACTTATATACGCTTAAGTTGATTGTTTGCCATTTAGGTTCTGGTGCATCAGTTACAGCGGTTAAAAACGGCAAATCACTTGATACTTCAATGGGCTTTAGTCCATTAACTGGGGTAGCAATGGGAACACGTAGTGGTGATTTTGACCCATCTGCTCTTGAGTATATTATGCAAAAGACCAGTATGACAGTAGAAGAAGCGGTAGACATGTTAAATCATAAGTCAGGGATGCTTGGCGTATCAGGTGTTTCCTCTGATATGCGTGATCTGTTGGCAAGTAAGAAAAAGCATGCTAGATTAGCAAGAAAGATTTTCGTAAATCGTGTCGTACGTTATGTTGGTGCATATGCAGCAGAGATGGATGGTATTGATGGCATTGTATTTACAGCAGGTATTGGCGAACATGATCCAGGTGTTCGTGCAGGTGTAATGTCGGCACTCCACTACCTTGGCTTAGAGCCAGACTATAAGGCAAATCGAACAGATGGTGAAAAATTTATTTCTAAGCCTGATTCAAAAGTAAAAGCATTGATTGTACCAACCAACGAAGAATTGATGATTGCCCGTGAAGTTATAAGGTTAGCAAAGTAAATGACAGATAAAATCGAATTAATAGGCGGCAGTTTAAGTGTCGAACAGTTAAATGCTATCTTTGAGACTATTCCTCAGGAAATGGATGTCTTAGATGAAAATGACGTGGTTGTTTGGTCATCGATGAATAAACATCGTTTGTTTAAGCGAACTGAAAAAGATATCGGCAAAACTGTCTTTGAAGTTCATCCCGGTCACAGTCAAGGTCATGTTAAGGCAGTTTTAAAGCAGATGCACGAAGGCAAACGTGGTAAATTGTCGATTATGATTCATAAAGATGGGATTCCGGTGAACATTGCCTTTTATAGTTTGCATAATGATCAAGGAAAATATCTTGGCTGTATTGAGGTAACGCAGCCAGTGGCTGATTTGCAGGAGAAAGGCAGCAAGTGGCGGAATGTTTGGAACATGATATTTAAAAAGAAGTAAGCAAAGAGCACAATTCAAATTTGAGTTGTGCTTTTTTGATACCGCTAACAATAAATATGATGTTGAAAACGGTTTCTCATTTCCCTTAAACTATGCGTGGAGGAAATTAATTATGGCACATTGGTACGATCACGCAATTATATATCAAATTTATCCTAAGTCTTTTCAAGATAGCAATGGCGATGGCGTTGGTGACCTTAATGGTATTCGCAAACGCATCCCTTATTTGAAAAATTTAGGAGTTAACGCCGTCTGGCTTAATCCTGTGTTTGTTTCACCACAGGTGGACAATGGCTACGACGTTTCAAACTACTTCGCAATCGATCCTCATATGGGGACCATGGAAGATATGGAAAACTTAATCAAGGATTTGCATAAGGCAGGGATCCACCTCATCATGGATTTTGTCTTGAATCATACATCTGATCAACATCCTTGGTTCCAAGATGCCATCAAGAACCCCGATAGCCTTTATCGAGACTACTATATTTTCGCTGGTCATGATGGCAAGCGACCTAATAACTGGGGTTCATTCTTTGGTGGCAGTGTATGGGAGCCAGATCCAGCAGGCACAGGTCAATCTTACTTTCACTTGTTTGATAAACAGATGCCTGATTTGAATTGGAAAAATCCCGAAGTTCGGCATGCTATGTTGGAAGTGGCAGAGTATTGGCTGAAAAAAGGGATTGATGGTTTGCGTTTAGACGCTTTTATCCATATTGGCAAGGCAGATTTGCGACAAAATTATCCAACTGGAGATGGGGACGTGAACAAGCCAATTGTTGCGGAACCATTTTTCGCTAACTTACCACAGGTGCAGGAATGGATGCGGCCTTTCTGTGAGCAGATTAAGCAGGATTATCCAGATACGCTTTTATTAGGTGAAGCTGCAAGTGCTAGTGTCAATCTAGCTGTTGATTACACGACTAAGCGTAATCACCTAATGGATAGTGTAATTACTTTCCGGTACTTTACCGATGATGATTCTAATTGTGATCAGCGTTTTTCAAAGCAATATCAGCCTAAAAAGTTAGACTTGACGGCCTTTAAACAAAATCAAGTGGTTTGGCAACAAACATTAGCAGGCGTATCGCAGCCTACTCTTTATTGGAATAATCATGATATGGCCCGTTTGGCTACACGCGTAGCTAGAACACAGACTCAGGCTAAGAGCTTGGCGATGTTGATGTATTTGCAACGCGGAATTCCAGTAATTTATTACGGTGAAGAATTAGGGTTAAAGAATCTACATTTCACTAGTGCAGATCAATTCGAAGATCAAACTGTAGCGCCATGGTTAAAGGATGCAGAAAAAGTTTTGAGCAAAGATGCGGCCTTAGCTATGGTTAGTGAAACACATAAATTGCCGGCCCGTGGTCCAATGCCGTGGGATGCAACTGAGAACCATGGTTTTAGTGAAGTTAAACCATGGATAACAGGTATTAAACAGGATGATGCTTGCGTAGCTAACGAGATTAACGATACCACCAGCATGTTTAATTTTTACAAAGAACTGCTGGAACTCAAAAAAGAAGCCTTATTCCAGACTGGAACGTATTATATGATTTCAACGGATAAGAATAGCTATGTTTATCAACGTGATTTACATGATGAAAGTGCCATTGTAGCTGTTTCATTGAGTGATCAAAAGACAACTGTTGAAATACCAGCCGGTTATACTGTTGCAACACTAAAAGCGGGAGAATATCAATTAACTAATGAAAAATTAACTTTGATGCCTTATGCAGGTGTTGTGTTGAAAAAGGAGAATTAATATATGCAATTAGCAGCTTTAAGACACCGAACTGAAAGTGAAGATAGTTTTGTAGTTGATCCAAGTCATGTTCGCGTGCGTTTTCACAGTGCTAAAAATGACGTTAAAAAAGTAATTGTTCACTACTGCGATAATTATTTGCCACTTGAACAGGCTAAAACATGTGAGATGGAAAAAATTGGCGTAGGGCAGTGTGAAGATCATTGGGGCATTACGCTTGAAGCACCATATCATCGCTTGAAGTATACCTTTGAAGTAATTGGCAGTGATGGCACTAGTGTAGTTGTCGGTGATCGTGCAATTAGCGGTGATGTAGACAAGGCCATTATGGAAGATGGTTCTTATTTCAAAGTGCCATATTGCCATGAAATTGATATGGTGAAAACGCCAGAATGGGTTAAACATACTGTTTGGTACCAAATCTTTCCAGAACGTTTTGCAAACGGTGATAAGTCTAATGATCCCCAAGGGGTTAAAGCGTGGAATCCGGAGGATCATCCTGGCCGCGAAGACTTCTATGGTGGTGACCTGCAAGGCGTGCTTGACCATCTAGATTACTTGAAGAAACTAGGTGTTAATGGCCTTTATTTCTGTCCTATTTTTAAAGCCAGTTCTAACCATAAATATGATACGATTGACTATTTGCAAGTTGATCCGGCATTCGGCGACAAGGATTTATTTGCGAAAGTTGTTAATGAAGCTCATGCCCGCGGAATGAAGGTCATGCTGGACGCGGTTTTCAACCACCTGGGTGATCAATCAATGCAATGGCAAGATGTTGTTAAAAATGGTCCAAGTTCTCGTTTTGCTAGTTGGTTCCACATTAATGAATATCCAGTTGAACCTTACCGCGATCCATTAAAGGGTGAGGGTAGTCCTAAGTTCGATACTTTTGCCTTTGAAAAGCATATGCCAAAGCTGAACACAGCTAATCCAGAAGTACAGGATTTCTTGTTAGAGATTGCTACTTACTGGGTAAAATACTTTGATATTGATGCTTGGCGGCTAGATGTGGCTAACGAAGTTGATCACCACTTCTGGAAGAAATTCCACAAGGCCGTTACTGATATCAAGTCAGACTTTTATATTGTAGGTGAAGTTTGGCACTCAGCTCAGCCATGGCTTAACGGTGATGAGTTTACTGGCGTAATGAATTATCCATATACATTGCAGATTGAAGATCACTTTTTCAAGCATAAGCTGTCAGCACAAGAATTAACTAGTCGTTTGACCGACCAGTTGATGAAATACCGGGATGCTACCAATGCAGCCATGATGAACATGCTTGATTCACACGATACAGCCCGAATTTTGACAGTAGCTAATGGAGACCAAGATTTGGCTTTACAAGCCTTAGCTTTTGAATTTATGCAAAAGGGTAGTCCATGCATTTATTATGGAACTGAAATGGGTATGACTGGTGGCAACGATCCTGATTGTCGTAAACCAATGGATTGGGCAAAAGAAGACGGCCCGGTTTGGCAACGAGTTCATCAATTGATTGACTTTCGTTTGCAACATGATGAAACTTTCGGTAAAGGTCGAATTAAGTTACACGTAACAGAGAATGGGTTAATTGAGGTCGATCGTGAGGGGAATGAAAGCATTAAAGCATACTTTAACACGACCGATCATCCAGTAGAGATCAATTGTGAGAACACGTTTAGTCAAGATTATGAGAATAATCAATTGGCACCAAAAGGCTTTGTAGTGAGTGTTCATTAAAAGTTACTTTTAATAAGCAAAAAAAGAAGGCAGATTAAGATCTACCTTCTTTTTCTATTAACTAATCCTGATAACGGTAACAGCAGATTTAATATTGTAAACCGCTTTCAACTAAAGGATAATGAAAGCGTAAACAAGAGAGAACCTCGAATATTACGGGAGATAGAATATATGAAACGAATTTTTGAAATTGATCCTTGGAAGGTCGTTACCCATAAGTTCGAACCAAAAGATAAAAGATTGCAAGAAAGTATGACTGCAATCGGCAACGATTACATGGGTATGAGAGGAAACTTTGAAGAAGGCTATTCAGGTGACAGCTTACAAGGTACTTACCTTGCTGGTGTTTGGTTCCCTGATAAGACGCGTGTTGGTTGGTGGAAGAACGGATATCCAAAGTACTTTGGTAAGGTTCCTAACTCACCAAGTTTCATCAACATGGGAATTACGATTAATGGTGAAAAACTTGACTTAGCTAAAGTTAAGTTTAGTGATTTCTACTTAGCACTTGATATGCACCAAGGTCTTCTGACTAGAAGTTTTACTTATGAAGGTAAGGATACTAAGGTTAAATTCGAATTCGAAAGGTTTTTACATATTACCTTAAAAGAAGCAGCTTTAATTAAAGTTAAGGCTACCGTTTTAAGTGGTAAAGCTAAGATCGACTTTGATGCAGCACTTGATGGAACTGTTGTTAACGAAGACAGTAACTACGATGCAAAATTCTGGATGCCTTTAGGTGAAAATGCTGAAGCAAGAACTATTAAGGTTGAAACTAAGGCTAACCCATACAAGGTTCCACAATTTACAGTCCTCCTTAAGCAAAGTCTTCGTCATAATGGTGAAGTAGTTAAGGGTGATGTTTCAACTGAAGCAGCCCAACTTCATGAAAAGCTTTCAGTTGAGTTAAATGAAGGCGAAAGCTACGATCTTGAAAAAGATGTTATTGTTGTTACTAGTCGTGACGTCAAACCAGATGATCAAGATGCTAAGGCAGCTGAATTGATGACCAAGCTTCAAGCTAAGAGTTTTGAAGAAAACTTAGCTGATCATGAAGCCGTTTGGCAAAAGCGCTGGGACAAATCAGATGTTGTAATTGCTGGTGATGATGCTGCTCAACAAGGTATCCGCTTTAACATTTGTCAATTATTCATGACTTATTACGGTGAAGATGAACGTCTTAACGTTGGTCCTAAAGGTTTTACCGGTGAAAAATACGGTGGTGCTACTTACTGGGATACTGAAGCCTACATTGTTCCAATGTACTTATGTGTTACTGATCCTAGTGTTACTCGGGCACTTTTACAATACCGTCACGATCAATTGCCAGGCGCATACCATAACGCTAAAGAACAAGGCTTACCAGGTGCATTGTTCCCAATGGTTACCTTCAACGGGATTGAATGTCACAATGAATGGGAAATCACCTTTGAAGAAATTCACAGAAATGCGGACATTCCTCACGCAATCGCTATGTACACTGATTACACTGGCGACGACAGCTACGTTAAGAACGAAGGTATGGACGTTTTAGTTGGTACCGCAAGATTCTGGGCAGCTAGAGTTCACTGGTCAAAGTGGCGTAACAAGTACGTAATGCACGGTGTAACGGGTCCTAATGAATACGAAAACAACGTAAACAACAACTGGTTCACCAACACCATGGCAAGATGGCTTCTCAAATACACTTTGGAACGTTTGCCACTTGCTACTAAGGAAGCTCAAGAAAGAGTTCGCGTAACTGACGAAGAAAAGGCTAAATGGCAAGACATCGTAGATAACATGTACTTACCAGAAGACAAGGAACGAGGCATTTTCTTACAACAAGATGACTTCCTAGACAAGGATATTCGTCCAGTTAGCGAAATCGAAGATCAACGTCCAATTAACCAACACTGGTCATGGGACAAGATCTTGAGATCACCATTCATCAAGCAAGCCGATGTTTTACAAGGTATCTACTTCTTGAACGATGAATACACTGTGGAACAAAAGGAAAAGAACTTCGACTTCTACGAACCATTAACAGTTCACGAAAGTTCACTTTCACCATGTATTCACTCAATCTTAGCTGCTGAACTTGGCAAGCAAAAGAAGGCTGTTGAGCTTTACCAAAGAACTGCTCGTCTTGACCTTGATAACTACAACAACGACACCGTTGATGGTTTGCACATCACTTCAATGAGTGGTTCATGGCTTACAATTGTTCAAGGTTTCGCAGGCATGCGTTACGATCACAACCAATTGAAGTTTAACCCATTTGTTCCTGAAGGTTGGGATCACTACAGCTTCAAGATCAACTACCGTGGTCGCTTGATCGAAGTTTATGTTGATCATGAAGGAACTAAGCTTACTTTGCTTAAGGGTGAAGATATTGATGTATTAGTTCACGATAAGAAAGTTACTCTTAAAGAAGGTGAAACTACAAATGCTTAAAGGATTGTTATTCGATTTAGATGGTGTTTTAACTAACTCAGCTAAGTTTCACCTTACAGCTTGGAACAATTTAGCTAAGGAATTAGGCATCACCTTGACAGATGCTCAACTTGATAGCTTGCGTGGTATTTCAAGAATGGATTCACTTAACCTGATCTTGAAGTACGGTGGTCAAGAAGACAAATACACTGAAGCAGAAAAAGAAAAGTTCGCAGCTGAAAAGAACGCTAAATTTGTTGAACAAGTTGAAACTATGACACCAAAGGATATCTTGCCTGGTATTCCTGAATTGTTAGCAGATGCTAAGAAGCAAAACTTAAAGATGGTAATTGCTTCTGCTTCAAAGAATGCACCAAAGATTTTAACTAGATTAGGTATTATGGATGAATTTGATGGCATTGTTGATCCAGCAACACTTCATCATGGTAAGCCAGATCCTGAAATTTACATCAAAGCGCAAGAAATTGCAGGGTTAAAGGCTGATGAAGTAATCAGTTTTGAAGATGCCAAAGCTGGGGTCGAAGCAATCAAGGCTGCAGGTCAATTTGCCGTAGGAATTGGTGATAAGGAGCTTTTGAAAGAAGCTGATTACATCGTTCCAACAACTGCTGAGTTGAAATTGAGTGAAATTGAAAAAGTTTTTAATGAAAAATAATTAAAGAGAGTAGGGGAAACAATGGTTGAGGTTGATTTAAACCATATTTACAAAAAATATGCAGGTAACGACAGATATTCTGTTAACGACTTTGACTTACATATCAAGGATAAGGAATTCATCGTTTTCGTTGGTCCATCTGGCTGTGGTAAGTCAACTACTTTGAGAATGGTTGCTGGTTTGGAAGACATCAGTAAGGGTACTTTGGAAATCGATCATAAAGTAATGAATGATGTTGCTCCAAAGGATAGACACATCGCGATGGTTTTCCAGAACTACGCTTTGTATCCACACATGACCATTTATGACAACATGGCCTTCGGTTTAAAGTTGCGTCACACGCCTAAAGATGAAATTGATCAAAAGGTTAAAAAAGCAGCTAAGATGTTAGGCCTTGAAGAGTACTTGGATAAGAAGCCAGGTGCTTTGTCCGGTGGTCAAAGACAGCGTGTTGCATTAGGACGGGCAATCGTTCGTGCGGCACCTATCTTCTTGATGGATGAACCTTTATCAAACTTGGATGCTAAATTGCGTGTGGTAATGCGTACTGAAATTGCTAAGCTTCACCAAGACTTGGGTACTACAACTATTTATGTTACCCACGATCAGACTGAAGCGATGACTTTGGCTGATAGAGTTGTTGTAATGTCTGTTGGTAGAGTTGAACAAATCGGCTCACCACTTGAAGTTTACAACAAGCCAGTTAACATGTTCGTTGCCGGATTTATTGGTTCCCCACAAATGAATTTCTTCAATGTTCACTACAAGGACGGTCGAATTTCTGATGGCAAAGGCTTGAATATTGGTATTCCTGAAGGTAAGGCAAAACTGCTGGAAGAAAAGGGCTACAACGATAAAGACTTGGTCTTCGGTATTCGTCCAGAAGATATTCACTCAGAAGAAGCATTTATGGAAACATGGCCAGATTCAGTAATTGGATCAAAGGTTGTTGTTTCAGAGCTTCTAGGTGCAACTATTCAGCTTCACCAAGAAGTTGATGGTACTGAATTTACTGCTATTGTAAATTCACGTGATTATCACAAGCCAGGTGACAAGGTTAAGATGGGCTTTGATGTTAACAAAGCTCACTTCTTTGATAAAGATTCCACCAAGGCGATTGTTAACTAATCTGGTACTGAAAACGCAGTACAGATAATTATTAATTAAGCTTACAACCATATGTAGCAGAAGCTACTGTTGTTAAGAATTGTTTATTGTTTTAATTTTTAGGAGGAAAAAGTCATGAAGATTTGGAAGAAAATGGCTTTAGGTAGTACTGCTGTTCTTGCTGCATTATCATTAGCAGCATGTTCAAACGGCTCAAGTAATTCATCATCAAGTAGCAGTAATTCAAACAAGAAGGCTAACTTGACTCTGTGGGTGGATACTGAACAAGTTCCTTACTACAAGCAAATTGCTAAGGACTTTACTAAGAAGAACAAGAATATTAAGGTTCGTGTAGTTCAAAGTCCTAACGGTTCAGCTAACGCTAAGACAGACGTTGGTAAGGACCCATCAAAGGCTGCTGATGTCTTTGAAGTTCCTAACGATCAATTAGGTCAAATGGCTGAAGCTGGTTACATTAACCCACTTTCACCATCAGCAACTAAGGATATCCAAGACAACTATGTCGATGTTGCTTCAAAGGGTGTAACTTGGAAGGGCAAGGTTTACGCATTCCCATACGCACAACAAGCTCAAACCATTTACTACAACAAGTCTAAGTTATCAGCTAACGACGTTAAGGACTGGAAGACTTTAACTTCAAAGGGTGTTGTAGCTACCGACTTTACTAACGCTTACGTAATGTGGCCAGTAATGTTCTCAGCAGGTACTACACTTTACGGTAAGAATGGTGAAGACCTTAAGGGCTCAACTTTCAACTCACAAAACGGTGTTAATGCTTTGAAGTGGTACGCAGCTCAAAAGAAGAACAAGGGCGTAATGCAAACTTCAAACGCTTTGAACCAATTGAAGAAGGGTAACGCACAAGCTATTTTGGACGGTCCTTGGAACGCTGCTAATATCAAGAAGATCTTGGGTAAGAACTTCGCAGTTGCTAAGTATCCTAAGATTGAAGTTGGTGGTAAGAGCGTACAAATGGAAGCATTCCTTGGTATTGAAGGCTTCGCAGTTAATGCTAACACCAAGAATGCTAAGGCTGCTTCAGATTTAGCTGCTTACATTACTAACAAGAAGTCACAATTAATTGCTCATAAGAACGCTGGTCAAATTCCAGTATTGAAGAGCGCTGTCAACTCAAGTGCTGTTAAGAGTGACCCGGTTGCTGAAGCTGTAATCGAAATGGCTAAGCCAGGTAACTCAGTATTGCAACCTAAGCTTCCACAAATGGCCGCATTCTGGAATGGTGCAGCTCCACTTATCAGTGGTACTTACGACGGCAAGATTAAGCCAGCACAATACAAGCCACAACTTGCTAAGCTCGCTAAGAACATTGAAAAGAAATAATTTGCTAAAAGCATAAGCAAGGGTTGGGCTAAATAAAAATTGTCCAGCCTTTTTGCCTAAGAAGGGGAGAAGTTATGTTTCTAAAGAAAAAGCATGTAGCTCCTAAAGCAACATATCGCGAGGTTTGGTCAAAAGGTGACATTGCTACCAAGTTATCATTCTTCTTAATGGGTAGTAACGCCTTGGCAAACAAACAATGGGTAAAAGGTATTTCATTCTTACTTTCAGAAATTATCTTTATTGTTTGGTTTATCCTCAGTGGTATCCCTACTTTAAATTCATTAGCTACATTAGGTACTATTAAAACCAAAAAAGTTGTTTATGATGCCGCACAAGGCGTTTATGTAACCAAGCAACCATCAAACTCAGTTTTGATTTTGTTATTCGGTGTATTGGCCTTGATCTTATGTGTAGCAATCATTTATCTATACATTGTCAACTTACGCTCAACTAGACATAATTATATTTTGAAGCGTGATGGGGACCATATTCCAACTAACGTTGAAGAACTTAAGAGTTTGCTTGATACTCGGTTACACGCAACCTTGATGGTTATTCCATTATTGGGTATCTTGTTCTTTACGATTTTGCCAACGATCTTCATGATTTCAATGGCCTTTACCAACTATGATCGTCAACACCCAATCGCTTTCTCGTGGACAGGTTTCCAAGCATTTGGAAATGTTTTGAGTGGTGACTTAGCTGGTACTTTCTTCCCAGTCTTAGGCTGGACTTTGATCTGGGCTGTAGCAGCTACTGCTACGACTTTCTTCTTTGGTGTTTTGCTTGCCTTATTGATTGAATCAAAAGGTATTAAGTACAAGGCATTCTGGAGAACTGTCTTCGTAATTATTTGGGCTGTCCCACAATTCGTATCATTATTGATGATGGCTCAATTCTTGGACTACCAAGGTGCTTTAAACAACATCTTGATGAACTTGCACTGGATTAGTTCGCCAATTCACTTTATTGACAACCAAGCTTCTCCATTAGTTGCAAGAATTACCGTTATTCTTGTTAACATGTGGATCGGTATACCAGTTTCTATGTTGGTTTCAACAGCGATTATTCAAAACTTGCCACAAGATCAAATTGAAGCTGCTAAGATTGATGGTGCTAATGCTGCACAAATTTTCCGTTCAATCACTTTTCCACAAATTTTATTTGTGATGGCACCTTCACTTATCCAACAATTTATTGGTAACATCAACAACTTCAATGTTATCTTCTTGCTGACAGGTGGTGCACCAATGAACAGTAAGTATAATGGTGCCGGATCGACTGACTTGCTAGTAACGTGGTTATATAACTTGACCTTCGGTCAGGAACAGCGTTATAACGCCAGTGCCGTATTGGGTATCTTAATTTTCATTATTAGTGCAACTGTTTCACTGATTGCATATCGTCGTACTAATGCATTTAAGGAGGGCTAGACATGAAGTCATATTCAAATCAAAGACGGCTCTCATTAATCTTTCGGTATATCCTATTAATTGTTTTAGCGATTCTATGGATTTTACCGATTGTCTGGATCGTCTTAGCAAGTTTTTCATTCAATGATACTGGATTCGTTTCGACCTTCTGGCCGGAAAAATTCACATTGCAAAACTATATTGGGATTTTTACTAATCCACAATATCCATTTGGTAACTGGATCATTAATACTTTAGTTATTTCATTGCTTTCAATGGTAATTTCAACTTTCTTAACTATTTCAGTTGCTTACGTTTTATCACGACTTCGCTTTGCATTCAGAAAACCATTCTTACAAATTGCATTGGTTTTAGGGATGTTTCCAGGCTTCATGTCAATGATTGCTTTGTACTATATCTTGAAGGGTCTTAACATGTTAAACCTCTTCGGGTTGTTATTGGTTTACGTTGGTGGTGCCGGCTTAGGCTTCTACGTTGCTAAGGGATTCTTTGATACTATTCCTCGGTCAATCGACGAAGCTGCCGAAATCGACGGTGCTACTAAGTGGCAAGTATTCTTACATATTGGTTTGCCACTTTCAAAGCCAATGATTGTTTATACTGCTTTGACTGCCTTCATCGCTCCATGGACAGACTTCATTTTCTCAGGTATTATTCTTTCAACTTCAGGAAATGCTAAGACTTATACAGTTGCTTATGGTTTGTATAACATGGTGCACACAGCTAAAGGTAACGCGACTGCATACTTCGCTCAATTCGTTGCAGGGTGTGTAATCATCGCTATCCCTATTACTATCTTGTTCGTCTTCATGCAGAAGTTCTACGTTAACGGAATTACTGCTGGTGCCGATAAGGGTTAATGAAAAATTTGCTTATGCTAAAAGCGTCTTGCTCGAAAGGGCGAGACGCTTTTTTGATACGGATAAGAATTATTCTTCTAGAATGATAAGTTTCAGTAGTAGATATCCATTATTTTGTGGTAGAAAGTAGAGTTACATACTGACAATAAAATTAGTTGCAGTAAGTTTAATCATCATATTTTCTTTTATTTCATACTTTTTTGATATGCTTTAGGACTCATTTTTGTACTTCTTTTAAAGGATCTTGAAAAATTAAACTGATTTGAGAATCCTAGTTCTTCGGCAATCTGACCTATAGATATATTGGTATTACATAATTTCTTCTTAGCTTCGTTTATTCTTAATTCTTTTATAAAGGCCCTAGGAGAAAGACCAATTTTATTAAGAAATAGAGTATATAAATAACTTCGAGATATTTTTAAATGGTTACATATCGTATTAATGGAACATTCCTTTTTGGTGAAGTTTTGTTCAATATAATTAACAGCTAAATTAAATTTCAACTTATAATCTCTATTGTGATTTTCAGATGTATCAGCATATTCAGTAATCAAAAAATAAAATAATAGATATGATAGCGATTCAATCATTGCCTCGTTACTTAAAGAAGAGGGTTGATTTAAAAGAGAAAATAATTTTTGATACGTATCCCCAGTCTCACTTTTCGTAATATCATGGAGATACTTTTTAGAAAAGATTATAGAATTAGATATCATTGTATAAATTTTGATCCCTGAAAAAGCTATCCAATTATATGACCAGGGATTTTTCAAATCAGCTTGATAAAAGTAAGGAGATTTTCTTGGTAACAAAAATAAATCTCCAGTTGATAACATATATGCTTGGTGGTTACTGACAGAAAGTGTACCTTTTCCAGATTTTATATAGCATAAAATGAAAGATGAAGATTCTTGTTCAGTATAAAAGGAATTTGAGTTACAATTTCTTTTCCCAAAAGATTGAATTCTACATTCAGTACTTGGAACATTGATATAATTATATGAATAATTCATTTATAATCCTTTCCTAAATATTTTTAATTTAATTCATGTGTGAACTTTCTCGATAATAAATAGGGCTGAGTCCAGTATATCGTTTAAAGGCTTTAGAGAAAGTATACTCGTCAGTATATCCAACTTCCTTAGCTATCTCTTTTACTAATTTTGAAGTAGACGAAATAGCTACTTTCGCTTTTTCCATCCTTAGTCTCAGAAGATAGTTCGTTGGTGTAATACCAGTATTTTCTAAAAACATTTTATTCAAATAACTTCGAGAGATATTATTTTCTTTACTAAATTTCGTAATTGAAAAATTATTTTTCGAAATGTTTTGCTTTAGTTCATTTAATAAGGAATTAAAGTGAAATTTCTGTCCAACTTTTTTTGAATATAATTTATTTGGAAATTCAGAAGTTAAATTAGAAAAGAATCTATATACTAAGGCTTCCGTTAATACATCGTTTTCTGGTGTGCTTTTTTTATGAATAAAATTAAATAGATTTAAAAAGCTATGTAGAGTTTTTGATCTGCTCACATTTCGCAAATAATTTCTTTTTGAAAATTGTGAACCAAGATAAAAAGATTGAATCTGAATACCTGAAAAGCCTATCCATTGATAAATCCATGGATTTTTAGAATCCGCCTTATAAAAACAAGGAATATTTCTAGGCAAAATAAACATATCCCCCTTTTTTAAAGACACAAAATGATTATTAGCGGATAAAAAAATACCTTTTCCAGATTTAATATAATGTATTACATACTCATCTCTAATATTATTGCCCTTAAATGCATAATTAGGTTCACATCTCTGCAAGCCAAAAAATGAAATATTTGCTTCCGAACTTAAACTATTTTTTGCTTGAAATTCTCCCCATTTCATATTTTCGCCTTTCTTGTATGCGCTAACAATATACCCAGCATTAATATTATATCATAATGCTAATCTTAAATTTAACATCTAAAATTATATCATCATGCTTTTTTTACCAGATACAATTACTAGATTTACTAAGAAAGTGGGATTGGTGATGTCATTTTGTGTTTCAACATTATGATAGAAAAAAGGATTATTGCTCCATTTAAAAATATTATTACTAGAGCATAATAAGCTATAGATAATGAATCCGCTTACCAGTAGGAATCTGTTAGAAGGGACTAACAATTATGAAACATTGGTGGAAAAATGCAGTAATATATCAAATTTATCCTAAATCATTTCAGGACAGTAATGGAGATGGTATCGGAGATTTGCGGGGAATTATTCAACGATTACCATATTTAAAAAAACTAGGAATTGATGCAATTTGGTTAAGCCCAGTTTATAAATCACCTGAAATAGATAATGGATATGATATTTCAGATTATGAAGATATTGATCCATCTTTTGGAACCCTGAACGATATGGATGAACTGATTAAGCAGGCTCAACAGCTAGGGATCCGAATTGTTATGGATTTAGTAGTCAATCACACATCGGATCAACATCCGTGGTTTATTGAATCTAAAAAAAATAGAGATAGTCCATACCGAAATTTTTATATTTGGCGTGACCCAGTAAATGGTCATGAGCCTAATAATCTCCAGTCTGGCTTTTTAGGATCTGCTTGGAAATATGATAAAAATAGTGGACAGTATTATTTTCATTTATGGTCTCCAGAGCAACCTGATTTAAATTGGTCAAATCCCCAAGTTAGAGAAAAAATTTATAAGATGATTAACTTCTGGATTAATAGGGGAATCAGCGGTTTTAGAATGGATGCAATAGAATTAATCGGAAAGGATCCAGATAAAAAAATAATAGCTAATGGTCCAAAATTACATGACTATTTGAAGGAGATGAATAAATATACTTTTAGTAAAAAAGATATTTTAACAGTAGGAGAAACGTGGCAAACAAATCCAAAAATCATTGAAAAATATACGGATCCTAAGAACAAAGAATTTTCAATGGTGTTTCAATTTTCAGGTCAAGGAATAGATACGATACCTGGAAAAGAAAAATGGGATTATAAATCAGTTACCCCTCAAGAATTAAAAAAAGTTTTTACTGACTGGCAAGTAGGATATAATTTTGAACACATGTGGCTGGGTTTAGTTTTAGAAAATCATGACTTACCTAGAGTTATCTCAAGATGGGGAAATGATAATAATTTACGCATACCATGCGCAAAAATGTTTGCTATTGTTACACACATGATGAAGGGTACACCCTTTATTTATCAAGGTGAGGAAATTGGTATGACTAATTTTCACTTTAAATCTATTTCGGAAGTAAGAGATATTGAAAGTAAGAACATGTACAAAGAGAGGCTTTCTAAAGGATATTCAAAGGCTGAAGTTATTGCCGAGATAAATGCTAAAAGTAGAGACAATGCCAGAACTCCTATGCAATGGAACACAAAAAGAAACGCTGGATTTACTACAGGTACACCTTGGATAAATATAAATCTAAACTATAAAAGTATTAACGTTGATGCTTGCCTAAAAGATCCTTTGTCCATTTTTAATACTTATAAACGTTTAATTCAATTACGGCATGATAACGAAAATATAATGGAAGGCTCATTTAGAATATATGAAAATCAAAATCAAAATGTACTTTCATATATTCGGCAATCAGCAGATAAAAAGTGGTTAATTGTTGCGAATTTATCTTCAGTTGAACAAAACTTTTCATCTGGTTACAAAACGAAAAAAGTTTTGTTGACCAATTACCGTCCAAGAAAAAGTATGGAGAAAATAAGATTGAAGCCTTATGAGGCTTTTGTGGTAAGTGTATGTTAGATGATTTATTGAATGGGGGATTTAAAAATGAAATTATGGAAGAAAATTGGTTTATGTAGTATATCTTTTTTTGTAGCACTAAGCCTAAGCGCTTGTGGCAATCACCAAAAGACTAGTAATAACAGTTCTGACACAAAAGTGATTACTTTATGGGTTGATAGCAACAGAGTACAATTTTATAAAACTATGGTAAAAGGATTTCAAAAAAGATATCCTAAAATCAAAGTTAGAGTAACAATGAGTCCGGATGGTTCTGCAGGTTCAATGAGAGATGTAGGAAAAGATCCATCAAAAGCCGCGGATGTATTTCAAGTACCACATGATCAGTTAGGACAACTTGCAGATGAAGGGTATATAAACCCGCTTGGACCTAAAGAAGTTAATAATATCAAAAATAAAGACACCTTAGTAGGTTATCAAGCAGTAAATTGGAAAGGAAAAGAATGGGGCTATCCATTTGGATTGCAAGCCGCAGCAATTTATTATAATAAAAAGAAGTTAAATCAATCTGATTTAAAAAAATGGGAGACATTAACACAACATGGAGTAGTAGGTATGGATTTTACAAACTCATACTATTCATGGCCAATTTTCTTTTCAGCCGGAACAAAATTGTTTGGAAATAACGGTCAAGAACTTAATGGTTCCACTTTTGCGAGTTCAAAAGGGGTAAATGCTTTAAAATGGATTCAAGAACAAGGTAAGAATAAAGGCGTAATGCAAACTAAGAATTTTGTACACGTTATGAAAAATACTAGTGCTTCTGCAATCGTTGATGGTCCTTGGGATTATCAGAATTTACGTAAAGTTTTAGGTAAAGATCTAGGAGTTGCGCCTATGCCAAGTACAAAAGTCGGTGGTAAAGAAGTACCAATGCGTGTATTTTTAGGGATTCAATGTCTAGCCATCAATTCAGCATCTAAGCATCAAAAAGAAGATCAATTACTAGCCAGCTACTTATCAAATAAAGAATCTCAAACAACTGTATGGAAAAATTCTGGAGAGATCCCTATTAATAAAGAAGCTTTAAAGAATAAAGAAATTACAAATAGTGATGAGGCAAAAGCTTTGGATATAATGGCTAGACCAGATAGATCAGTAGTTATGCCTAAGATGCCTCAAATGTCAATATTTTGGGATAATGCTTCACCGCTAACTAGTGGTGTATTTGATGGCAAAGTAAAATCAAATGAATTCATGGCGAAATTAGTACGATTACAAAAAATGATAGAAAAAAAGATTTAATTAAGAATATAGTTTTGTATTAAAAAAGAGATTAGATATTGTTCTGCAATGTTATTAAACTAAGGCATTGACAGAAATCCGACATTTTTTGGAACTGAATCCTTTGGATTCGGTTCTTTTTTCTAATTGAAAAATTTTGAAATAAATGACTATTGGTTAAAAAAGATTTGGAGAAAAATATGTAATAAATTCTACAATACTAATTGTGATCAGAACTTGTCTGTGCTTGTACTAGTAACAAAAGTAAATTTAGAATTGAATAGACGACAAACGGCGTATAAACAATACCTATTGTTGGATATTTGATCCAAGTGAAAATCGTAATGAGTAATAATATGATGTTTAACCACATTGAAATTTTGTCCAAATTGGAAAATAGAATAAAAATTCCACTTCCTAAAATACCAATGAAGTAGAGTATGAGTAATAAATCATTTAGATTTAGTTCGTTTAGGTGAATATTAGGCATAATTAAGTTGATTAAGGCAAATATTGTCAGAATAAGAGAAAAGAAGAATAGACTAATTCTAAATGCTTTTTGCATAACAAACCTCACTTTTTAGTTTTAAATGAGCGAGCGCTTTCGTGTTAAAATGAAACTGATAAGAAACATTATAGAGTTTCTCAGGGATACGAAAAATGACTAAAATCAAAATTATTCAAGGCGATATTACTAAAATGAAGGCCGATGCCATCGTCAATGCTGCTAACAATTCTCTTCTTGGAGGCGGCGGAGTTGATGGCGCTATTCATACGGCAGCCGGTCCACACTTACAAGAAGAATGCATGACTTTACATGGTTGTCATACTGGGGATGCCGAAATAACGCAAGGCTATAATTTGCCAGCCAAACATGTGATTCATACGGTAGGCCCGGTTTATTCTGGCAACAAAAGCGATACGGATTTGCTTAAGTCATGCTATCAAAAGTCACTTGATTTAGCTAAAAAGGCTAATTTACATAGTATTATTTTTCCAGCAATCTCAACCGGAGCCTTTGGCTTTCCAGCTCAAAGGGCAGCGCAGATAGCCTACAATACAATTACTACTTGGCAGACGGCAAATAAAGATTACCCATTAGAAGTATCACTGTGTGCTTATGATAATAAGATGTATCAATTATATAAGAAAATCGCAGCGTAAAAAAGGCGTTTAGTTGTAAAAACTAAACGCTTTTTGTTAACGAATATTTTTCTTATATCTACGCCAATTAATAATCCCGTAGATTTCCATTGCTATTATGCATACAAAAATCAGGAAGAAAATCAAACCACGGTAGGAAACAAGAAAACTTGGTAGCCATACCTGAACATCAATCCAAATTAGCATGAATAAACCTATAATTGGTGCAAATTTAGGATCTGCTTTTAGATCACCAAAATAAATCACTGCAAACACAATCAATAAGCCTAAATAAGACCAAGTTCTGACTGGTGATCTATTAGTTAGAAAGATATTTGCATGAACTGCGACTAATCCGATTGCAATGTAAATCACAGAAAATGTAATCCGCTAACCTTTACTCCAGTTTCTCATTGTCATTCATCTACTTTCACTAACTCTGTTAGTCATCTTTATTATAGAGCAAAAGTAAAAAAATGAAAGCGATTACTTAGCGATCATGATAAGAAATGCCCCAAGCAAAGATCAAAACAAGGATAAAGTTGAGTAGCAATGTAAATCCAGTTACCCAAAAAACAGTGGCATAGTTTGAAAAACCAGAAATAGTTGAGCCCATTAATGAACCAAGTACGGCACCAACTGCCTGGAAGGACTGATTATAACTGAAAATTCGACCAAAACTTTCCTGTAGTGTATTTAAAGTTAAAACAGTTTGCGCTGCAGGTAACATCCCCGCACTAGCAATACCTAAGAAGAATCGCAGTACAGCTAGTACCCATGGATTGTTGGTTAAAGCCATCGGAATAAATAGAGCAAAACCGACAATCAGGCCAATTCTAAGCACTCTTAGTGGCCCGATTTCATCCATCTTATGTCCAATCTTTGATGCAGCAATCAAAGTACCTAGTCCTGGCGTTGCCGCAACAACACCTGCAACAAAGGCAACATCCCCGCCATGAGGCATCATTGATTTTACGTATAATGAAACAATTGGATCAATTGACATTGTTGATGATTGTACCAACATGGTAGTAATAAACATCACCACAATCAATTTTACGCTAGGCAAGCTTTTCATGATTTCGCCCATTGGTTTCATCTTTTCACGAGAAATTGGAGTAAAGTCTTCGTGAACTAAGAACGTTGTACCTAAAAAGACGATGAACATTAAAACACCGGTAATGAAGAATGGAATCCGATACCCCCAAGCACCGCCCAATAGGTTGCCAAAGAAACTGGAAAGTGCCCCACCAAGAAGTGGCCCCACCAAATTTCCGGCAGTCCCGGCCGTCATCATTTGACTCATGACCCAGCCGCTACGTTCATGCGGCGTTTCACTTGCCATTAAAGCGGTGGCGTTGTTAATATAACCAGAAAAAGAACCTTGAATAAAACGCATTACAATAATATAAATTGCATTGGGTGCAAATCCAGTTAGGGTAATAGTTAAAGCCATCACACCAGAAGCACGCATACACATTAGTTTTCTACCTTTGCGGTCAGCGAGGCTGCCCCAATATGGTGAAACTATTGCCTGGGCAATAAAAGTCATTGCAAAAGCTAATCCTGAATAAAGATTGATTTGCAGTTTAGAATAATTACCCAAATCTGAAATAAATAGTGAAATAAAGGGCATTGTCATTGAATAGCCCATCCCAGTGATAAAGCAACCGAGCCATAAAGTATAAAAGGCCATATGCCAACCAGCTGGCAGTTTTGCTGATTTAGTTTTAGTCAAAAAGTCATCTCTTTCTAAAAAAAGCACAATTATTAATATTCATTTTAGCACATGCAAAACAAAGCTAAATTTTCTCTGAAATTTCATTCTTAATTCAAGCAAAAAAGTGATAATGTGCTACTATAGTGCTTTGAGAAGGGGGCTGCAGTTTATGGCACATATGTCGCGGCGTGAATATCGCATGAAAAAAGAGCACGGTCAAGCCGGCGCAGATCGTTCACGGACCGATTATACTAAGACAAGAGCAACAACACGTGAAGAATTTCGCAGCAGAAAAATTAGTAATCCTCAGCCGATTATTAATCAAAATGTCGCAAATGCATCAAGGGAAAATTACCATCATGTTAAGTTGAACTTTTGGAATATTTTTTCTGACCGACCATATATTTCGGTTGCGATTATTGTTTTAGCCTTATTTTTCGCCATGATTAAATTCTGGTGGGGATTGGTTATCTTAGCCTTGATCGTCATTGCAGGGATTTTTATCATTGGTCACAGTCACCATCCTGATCGAGTTTTAAGTCTGGAATTTCATCTGAAAGCTTCAAGAAAATTAAGCATGTTAAGAGCACTAGAATTAGGTGGCTCAGTTACCATGTTTTTAGCTACTTATATGAAGCAAGTTGTGTCGGTCGATTTTTCATCGGCTGGATCAACTGATAGTTTCCAACTTGTTCAAGGTATTCTGTCCAATAATGGTGGTGTTTATGGACAACGTGGATCTTATTTCTTGAGTTTGCTTAATACCTTATCTGGTGGATCGCTTTGGAGCTCATATCGTTATGCCACTAATAGTGCGCAGATGATGAATTCAAGTTCTGGGCGCTGGATTATTATGTGGATCTTGCTATTGATGATTGCTCCAGCATTCTGCGTATTAGCACAGTTCTTTAAAGAACCATATTCGCGTAATGTAGCGTTAGTGACTTCAATTATTAGTACAGTTAGTTTTGTCTTGACGCCGGTATTAATGCGTAAATGGGTTGTGGGCTATGCAATGGAAAATCAAGTAGCCCGTGAGGCTGCTAATAATGCAGTTCATATTGGAACAATGGCCTATGTAGGGATGGCGTGTTCGATCTTAGTTTTAGTCATTGCACTTTATCGTTTTATCAAGCAAGATAATTTTGAGTAAAACAAAACCAGTTTAGTCAATTGGACTAAGCTGGTTTTCTTTAGCTTTTGGGAATTAAAGGAATTTAATTTTAGTACCAGTTGTGAGCTAACCAAAATCTCTTGGCGTTAACCCATGAACCGTAACGACCGTAAACGTAATTATCAGCAACACGTTCTTGGTTCTTAGGTGAAAGGTTACCATGTAAGTAGCCAATGTTTAATTGGTATTTGCCGTAACAAACACCGTTTCTAGCAGTGTAGCTACCACCTGATTCGCGCATTGCGATCCATCTCTTAGCAGCTTTTTCAGCTTTTGAAAGCTTTCTTGCAGCTTGAACAGTTTGAGTAGTTGAAGTATTGGTAGAAAAAGCATTTGCAACTGCAACACAAGCAAAGGCAAGTGCTAAGGCAGCTAAGATTTTTACTAAAGTAGATTTAACATGTTTATTCATTGATGTATTCATTCCTTATTAAATTTAATTAATTCTTTCAAAACTTATTTATTTCTTAATGACTATGCTTCTATAGTACAAGCTCAATATGACAGCAATGTTACAGAACTGAAACGTCATCCTTACAATCAATAAGAAATAGCCTTTTTTGAGCGCTTTCGCGCTTATTTTGGTAAAATTAAAAGTAAATGATCTATTAATTAGGAGGAAAAATATGGCAGTTAAACGTTTTTATGAAACTTTCCACCCAGAACATTATGATTTACGTATTAACGTAAACCGTAAGCAAAAGGAAATTAATGGTACTTCAACGATTACCGGTGAAGTAATTGAAAATCCAGTATTTATTAACCAAAAATATATGACCATTGACAGCGTTAAGGTTGATGGTAAAAAGGTAGATTTTGAAGTACTTGAAAAAGAGGAAGCTATCAAAATTTCAACTGGTGTAAACAGCAAGGCTGTAATTGAAATTGCTTATAGTGCACCACTTACTGATACTATGATGGGTATTTATCCTTCATACTACGAGTTAGAAGGTAAGAAGAAGCAAATTATTGGTACCCAATTTGAAACTACTTTTGCTCGTCAAGCTTTTCCATGTGTTGATGAACCAGAAGCTAAGGCTACTTTTAGTCTTGCGCTTAAGTGGGATGAAGAAGATGGCGAAGTTGCTCTTGCCAATATGCCTGAGGTTGAAGTGGACAAGGACGGCTACCACCACTTTGAAGAAACTGTTCGCATGTCTAGTTACTTGGTTGCCTTTGCCTTTGGTGATTTGCAATCAAAGACTACTCACACTAAGGATGGCGTCTTAATTGGTGTTTATGCAACTAAGGCCCACAAGCCTAAGGAATTAGACTTTGCTTTGGGTGTTGCTAAGAACGCAATTGAATTTTACGAAGAATTTTACCAAACTAAGTATCCACTTCCACAATCATTGCAATTGGCTTTGCCAGATTTCAGTGCTGGTGCCATGGAAAACTGGGGGTTAGTAACTTACCGTGAAGCATATTTACTGCTTGATCCAGACAATACTAGCCTTGAAATGAAGAAATTGGTTGCTACAGTTATTACTCACGAATTGGCTCACCAATGGTTCGGTGATTTAGTAACCATGAAATGGTGGGATAATTTATGGCTTAACGAAAGTTTTGCTAACATGATGGAATACTTGTCAGTTGATGGTCTAGAACCTGATTGGCATATTTGGGAAATGTTCCAAACCAGTGAAGCACCTGCAGCTTTGACTAGAGATGCTACTGACGGTGTTCAACCAATTCAAATGGAAATCAATGACCCAGCAGATATTGACTCTGCCTTCGACAGTGCCATTGTTTATGCCAAGGGTTCTAGAATGTTAGTTATGGTTCGTTCACTTCTTGGTGACGATGCCTTAAGAAAAGGCTTGAAGTATTACTTTGATCACCACAAGTTTGGTAATGCCACTGGTGACGATCTTTGGGATGCTCTTTCAACCGCAACTGACCTTGATATTGGCAAGATTATGCACTCATGGTTAAAGCAACCAGGTTATCCAGTAGTTAGTGCATATGTTGATAGTAGCGATGGTCACTTAAAGCTTTCACAACAACAATTCTTTATTGGTGAAGGCAAGGACGTTGGTAGACAATGGCAAATTCCGTTGAATGCTAACTTCAAGGCACCTAAGATTATGTCTGATAAGGAAATCGACTTAGGTTACTACAAGAATTTACGTAGTGAAGCAGGTCATCCACTTAGAATTAATGTAGGTAACAACTCACACTTTATCGTTAAGTATGACAAGACTTTGCTTGATGATATTTTGGCTCATGTTGATGAACTTGATCCAATTGCCAAATTGCAATTATTGCAAGACTTACGTCTTTTAGCAGAAGGTAAACAAATTTCTTATGCTGCTGTTGTGCCACTTTTGACTAAATTTGCTGACTCGAAGTCAAGTGTAGTTATTAATGCTCTTTACGCTACTGCTGCTAAGTTGCGCCAATTTGTTGAACCTGAATCAGCTCAAGAAAAGGACTTAAAGAAGCTTTATGACAAGTTATCCGCTAGTCAAGTTGCTCGTTTGGGCTGGAAAGTTAAGCCAGGTGAAAGCGATGAAGATGCACAAATTCGTCCATATGAATTAAGTGCCAGTCTTTACGCTGAAAATAAAGACTCAATTAAAACAGCTCATGAGATTTTCACTGCTAATGAAGACAATTTAGAAGCAATGAATGCTGATGTTCGTCCGTATGTTTTAATCAATGAAGTAAAGAACTTTGGTAGCCACAACCTAATCGAAAACCTAATCAAGGAATATCAAAGAACCGCTGATCCTTCATACAAAGTTGATCTTCGTAGCGCAATTACTAGTACGATTGATCCGGCCGAAGTTGCGTTAATTGTTGATAATTTTGAAAATGCTGACGTAATTAAACCACAAGACTTGCGTGGCTGGTATGCTGGTTTGCTCAGCAACCATCATGGTCAACAAGCAGCCTGGGACTGGATTAGAGAAGATTGGGATTGGCTTGATAAGACTGTCGGTGGTGACATGGAATTTACAACATTCATCACAGTAACTACTCGCGTCTTCCATACTCCAACTAGACTTAAAGAATTTAAAGAATTCTTTGAACCAAAGGTAAATATTCCACTTCTTAGTCGTGAAATTAAGATGGATATTAAAGTTATTGAAGGTAAAGTTGACTTGATCGAAGCTGAAAAAGTAGCTGTTAACAATGCAGTTGCTAAAGCAATCGATTAATTTGAAGCAATAATTACCTAATAAATAAGGATTCACTGTAAAAAGTGGATCCTTATTTTTTCGTGGTATAATTATTTCTATTGTGCTTATCTATGATAAGAAGGGAGTTTTCATTTGGGGAAACAAGATTCAAATACAGCATTTTTCGGACAACCAAAGGGTTTGTCCACGTTATTCTTTACTGAAATGTGGGAGCGCTTCAGTTACTACGGAATGCGCGCCATCCTGCTTTTCTACATGTATTATGCAGTCACCAAAGGTGGTCTGGGAATGGACCAAACAACGGCTGCATCAATCATGTCAATCTATGGTTCACTTGTTTATTTATCAACCCTAGTTGGTGGCTGGCTATCTGACCGTGTTTGGGGTTCAAGAAAAACCGTCTTTTATGGCGGCGTTTTGATCATGTTAGGTCACATTGTCTTGGCACTTCCAGCTGGTGTAACGGCGTTATATGCTTCAATTGCCTTAATTGTGGTTGGTACTGGTTTATTAAAGCCAAATGTATCTGACATGGTTGGTGGTCTTTATTCAGTTGAAGATCGCAGAAGAGATGCGGGTTTTAGCATCTTTGTCTTTGGGATTAACTTAGGATCATTTCTTGCACCTTGGTTAGTTCCATGGGCAGCACAAGGTTTTGGCTTTCATATTTTTGGTAATGAAATGAACTTCCATGCCGGCTTTTCTTTAGCTGCAATCGGGATGTTCTTTGGCTTAGTGCAATATGTTTGGGGCGGTAAAAAATACCTTTCTCCTGAAAGTTTGACGCCTAATGATCCTATTGATAAGGGTGACTTGCTTAATATTATTAAGTGGGTAGTTATTGGGTTCGTGGTGATTGCCCTTGTATTAGCTGCAATGGCCGGCTTTGGTCAATTGAACGTTGACAATGTCATTACTTTATTGACTATTTTAGCAATTGCACTGCCAATTTATTACTTTGTGATGATGCTACGTAGTTCAAAAGTAACTAAGGTTGAGCGTTCACGAGTTAAGGCTTACATTCCATTGTTCTTTGCTGCAGCTATCTTCTGGGGCATTGAAGAATCAGGCTCAGTAGTTTTAGCTCTGTTTGCCGCTCAAAGAACCGTGCTTCATATTGGTAATTGGCACTTTACAGCAGCCAACTTTCAGTCTCTTAACCCATTATTCATTATGATTTTAACGCCAATCTTCGTTTGGCTTTGGGAACATTGGAAAAAGCAGCCAACAGCTCCAGGCAAGTTTGCAGCAGGGCTAGTTTTTGCTGGTCTATCTTATATGTGGATGGCTTTGCCAGGGATGCTTTATGGTACAGCAGGCAAGGTTAGTCCATTTTGGCTAGTTGGTTCTTGGTTCTTAGTTGAAATTGCGGAAATGTTGATTTCACCGATTGGACTATCAATCACCACTAAGTTAGCGCCAGAAGCTTATCGTTCACAAATGATGAGTCTATGGTTCATGGCTGATGCGACAGGTCAGGCGGTTAATGCGCAGATTGTTAAATTTTATTCAACTGGCACGGAAGTCCAATATTTCATGGCTGTTGGTTTGGTCAGCGTAGCCTTTGCGGTAATAATGTTCTTTTTAGTTAAGAGAATTAATGTGCTAATGGAAGGTGTCCACTAAAATTAGATTTTTTGCAATGATCTCTGGTTTTTCATACAATAAACGATAAGGGAGAGATTTGTTGAAAAAATTTAAAGGATTAGATCGAAAAACTGTATTAACTATAGGACGTATTGGATCCGTGTTATCTGTACTGATGTACGTTTCTTATATTCCACAAATTATTAATAACTTGAACGGAAATTATGGGAATCCTGTTCAGCCATTAGTGGCAGCGATTAACTGTACGATTTGGGTACTCTATGCAGTTCTGGGTGAAAAGAAAGATTGGCCACTATTTACGGCTAATTTCCCAGGAATTATTTTCGGATTGATAACGTTTTTTACTAGTTTACATTGATAATAAGCAATAAGACGGCAGATGTCGTCTTATTTTTTTACCACTTAGAAGGTAAAATTTACCGCTTAGTTCAAAACTATGGAAAAGTTAGCTAAAATATTTTTTAATATGATTATCAGATTTGGAAGGGAGTGAGGAACATGAAAGTAAAACTTGAGATTGATCCAGATGCCTCAGAAGATGAATTGATTATTAAGGCTAAAAATATTTCTCCAGAAATGGAACAGCTTTATCGCAAATTGCAAAATATAGAGCATGAAGATCAAATCGAGTGCTTCAAGGATAATGTTTCTTACTACTTACCACTGAACAAAATTTTATTTTTTGAAACAGATGCTAAGCAAGTAATTCTACATACACAAGACAGGGCATGCTTGGATAAACATAAATTGTATGAGCTAGAAAATATTTTAGGCGCAGGTTTTATGCGGATTTCCAAGTCGACAATTATTAATTTAGATCAAATTTATGGTCTAACTAGATCGATTTCGGATTGTAAAATCCAATTTCATGATACCTATAAAACCGTATATGCATCCCGTCGATATTATAAAGAATTGCGTATGCGCTTAGATGAAAGAAGGTCTTAATTATGAAAAATAATTTTAGCAGAATTTTATGGGGTGTGGGATTGCTAGCTGCAGCTGTACTCCTAGTTGTGAGTCAATTGGGACTATTAAGTTTTAAAATAGGCTTTTGGATGATTATTTTGACCGTCATTTTTGTGGCTTGCTTAATCAAAGGCTTGCTTGATCGCAGTATCTATGTTTCAGTTTTCTCAATTGCCTTTTTGGTAATTACTTATGCCGGACCGCTAGGAATTAAAAAGCTTTTATCAGCTTGGATGATCCTATTTATCGCTTTACTGGTTTCAATTGGCTTGAGTTTACTCTTTAAAAGAAGCGTTAAACCAACGATAACCATCCAAAAATCATTTGATTGGAGTAGCGGCGATGGGGATGCAGAAGCAAACGCCCAACCAAAACATCGCGTCAGCCATCAAGATATCATTGAAGATGGCGACAACATCGTTATTAATCAAAAAATAGCTGGCGATTCTTCGCGTTACATTCACTCCCAACATTTGCAATCAATTACGCTAGATGCGTCATTTGGTAATGCTAATATTTATCTCGATGATGCGAAGGCGGCAGGAGATACAGTAATTTTGAATTTAACAGCTTCAATGGGCAATGTTAATCTCTATATTCCACTATCATGGGAGCTAGAGAATCAATTGAGCGTTAGCTTAGGCAATGTTATTGTAAAAGGCAAGAGCAATGGAGGCGGCCCAACTTTGGTTTTAAAGGGTAGAGCTAACATGGGTAACGTGGTAATCCATTATATTTAAAAAAAGACGTGAAAATTCACGTCTTTTTTAGCGCAATGCAATCCAATAACCGATTAATAAAATTCCGAAAACAAGGAAAATGATGGCTAAAGTGCGTTGCCATTTTGCCTCGTTTTTGTTTTCTGCTTGCTTTTGGTTGGCTTGTCCGTTTTTTTCGCTAAGATACTTGAAGTAAGAAATCACTGCCACAAATAGGCAGATAATACCAATAATTAACATGTCTAATCCTCTCAAAAATCTATATCTTTTCTATTAATTTTACGCAAAAAAATCGCCTGCTTCAATTGAAGTAGACGATTAATCTTTATTTTTAATATACGATAACAGCGTCGTTGGTCAAAACATTGTTCCAAACACTTCTAATTTCAGCTGGACGAATGTTAACACAGCCATGTGAGCCACCAGTAAGATAGGCTGACTTACTCCAATCGCTACGCCAGCTAGCGTCATGTAAGCCACAGCCGCTCAAAGTAAATGGCATCCAATATTGTACTTTGGAGGCATACTTAGAGCCATCGTCGTTATAACCACGCAATACGCTAGGTGATTCTTTGTACATGATGTACCAAACACCTTTAGGAGTAGCGTTACTCTTATTTTCAGTACCTGTGACAACGTCAGTTAAGTGAACGGCAACTTTCCCTTTACGGACAACCCATAGTTCCTGATTTTTGATGGAGACAACGACGTAGTTTTTACCAATACCATGATTGCTCTTGCCATAACCATGAGCATAGGTACTATAACCCTCGCCATAAATATACTTACTACCATCAACAACATCTTGACCATTAATAAAAGCATTTTCTACTGCTGCTACAGCTTTCTTGACATAAATTCCCCAGCCATAGCTTTCGTTCTTAACGGTAATTGTTTTGCCGTTGACCTTGTTGCCGACGGGAACAGTGAACTTGTAACTCTTCTTCAGAGTTTTAACTTCCTGATCGATTTTTTCCAATTTGGCATGTAACTTCTTAACGTCAGTGAACTTGTACTTGCCATCTTTGTAAGTAACTTCGTGGATTAATTCATCAGCTCTTAGTTGATATTCCTTGCCGTTAATTTTATAAGTTACGACAGCCTTTTGAATCTTTTGCAAATTCTTTTTGGCTTCATCCATTTTGGCGGATTTGAAGACGTATTTTTGCTTACTTGGCAAATCAGTATGTTGTTTAGTAAAAATATTTTTAACTTCAGCTTGACTGATAGTTTGAACATTATCGTCTTTTTCAGCAATAATCTTTTTATTTCTTAAAAAGACCACATTGTCTGCTTGATCATTGATCTTGGTAGTTGCCTTATTAACCGTCAGCTTTCCGACCTTTACACCGTAGATTGTAACGTTAGGATTAAAGTGTGTAGACGCATATTCACGTTGGCTACGCTCGGCTGCTACTCTTTGATTATGAATGATAAAGCCACAAATAATTGCAATTACGACAATTATGCCAATAATAATAAGATAGAGATTGTTGCGATTATTTCGTTTTCTCATTTCTGTTCTAGATTGCATTATTAAAACCCATCTCTTAGTAAATTTCGAATAAACGTTTGTTTTGACACAGTATAACAAGTATTTTTATGCTAGTAAAGCTACAAAATATTTTACATTATAGTAAAACTTTACCCATTAGACTTTAAACTATTTTAAATAAAAAAAAGGAATAAATATGACTAATGATCCACTTGTTTTTCAAATGAGCATTGCTAAAGGCAAACCGCAATCATATCGTAAGGATAAGAAGAAAAGCGTTTGCCCATTTTGTGATGTTGAAAATTTAACTGATATTTACGCCAAGGAAGATGACATGATTTGGCTTAAGAATAAGTTCCCGACCTTGCGCGATACCTGGCAGACTGTGTTAATTGAATCTAGTGATCATAACGGCGATATTAGTACTTATACGCAGGAACATAATCGCAAGTTGATGCATTTTGCGCTAGCTTGTTTTGAAAAAATGCAGGCTAGTGACCAATATGAGTCAATTGTTTGGTACAAGAACTATGGTCCACATTCAGGTGGTTCCTTGATTCACCCGCATATGCAGATAGTTGGCTTTGAACATGAAGATGGCTATAAATATATTCACCCGAATAATTTTGAAGGTGAGACCCTTTTTGAAAAAAGTGGGGTAGAAGTTAACATTGCTGAACATCCCGTTCAAGGCTACACTGAGCTCAATATTAACTTGTTAGATAAAAATAGCATTGACTTGTGGGCTGACTGGATTCAAAGTGGTGCCAAGTATTTGTTAAATATCATGTATAATGGCCGCTGCGATTCTTATAATCTATTCTTTTATCCGCGTAATGATGACGGTATTTGTGCTAAATATATTACACGTTTTGAAGCGCCACCTTATTTTGTTGGCTATAAGTTATCGCAAGTTAATGATGAAATTACTCTGGATAAAGAAGCACGTCGTTTTAGAGAATTTTTTGATAATGGTTCAGTAGTTAAAGCTTAAGCAAGAATAAATTTTTTTGAAAATAGAAATAGCAATTACATAAGATTGTAAAAAGGCGTTCTGCTACAAAGAACGCCTTTTTACTAAAATTTCGTTTCTAAAATGTCATCTTCAGGTCGGTGGGCTTGAATTCGCAACACTTGCCAAGCAAACTCATCATCTGGTTTGACTAAGTTAATAGTTAATTTTTGATCCTTATAGTTAAAATCAAGATCAGTTCGATGTTCAATCCATTCTACCCGGTTAGGTTCTTCGACTAGGCCTTCTACCACGATTTTGTCAGGAAGAGGACTAGGTAAGAAGACATATTTTTGGTAATTTGCATGGCGATTTTCTAAAATAAAACCATCGCTACTGGTTAAAGCACTAGTTTTTCCTTCGTTGAAGGCGTGACCGAATTGGTGCATCCAATCATTGATCGTATCCAGCATTGCTTGAGTTGCGGCAGAAAACTTGCCTGCTTCAACGGGCACATTAATAATTGTAGTCTTACCAGCTTTACGGTTATTGACCATGGTATCAATGACGTTATCCTTAGTTAAGTCAGTACTATTTTCTGGATTAGCTAAAAAAATAGTATACTTAGCGCAAGCTGTTTTGAAATCTTCAGTTTGCCTGTCAGTCATCACTGCACGAGCACCGATATTACGGGCTGTTTTTACTAAAAAGTCGGCATCAGCCTTATCATTAAGTTGATAATTTAAGACAATTGCAAAATCAGGATTCATTATTTTTCCTCCTTATTAATCACAACTTAAGTTTACCGTAAAGGAACAAAATCTAAAAATGAAAATTATTATTGCACCTGCAAAAATTATGAAAATTGATCGTGATTCATTTCCAATTCAGTCAAAACCGCAGTTCTTGGATAAGACACGAATTCTAGAAAGATTTCTTAAGTCAAGTTCAAATGAACAGTTAAAAGACCTTTGGCATGCTAGTGAAAATGTGACTAAGCAAAGCATATTGCAACTAGAAAATATGAATTTGGATGAACGATTAACTCCTGCAATTTTGGCTTTTTCAGGAATTCAATACCAATATATGGCGCCGGATTTATTTACACGACCTGCACTTGACTATATTCAAAAGAATTTGCGGATTCTATCAGGATTTTATGGTATGCTCCGGCCTTTTGATGGTGTTTGCCCATATCGCCTAGAATTAAATACTAAAATGGTTGGTTTTCGTGATTATAGCTTGTATCATTTCTGGGGCAGTGATATCGCTGAAAATTTATTTCAAGAAGATAATATAGTTATCGATTTGGCTTCCAAACAATATACACGTTTGGTTAAACCTTATTTGAGTCAAGGACGACAATTAATTACGGTTGACTTTCAGGAACTAAAAAATGATAAGTGGAAGACCGTTGGGGTTCACGCTAAGATGGCTCGTGGTGAAATGGTGCGCTACATTGCCGAGAAGCAAATAAAAAATCCCACAGATTTGCAGGACTTTAATGATTTTGAATTTCAATTTGAACCTGACGTAAGTACTAAGGATCATTACGTCTTTCGTACTGAGTTCGACTTTACTCGGCGCTAAAATAATGGTTTTAAAAATTGAGCAGTTAAATCTGATGCTGACTTTTTGTATTGACCAGTGAATCTGTGATCTGCATCCGTAATGGCATGAAGTTCGCTATTTTCATAAATATCATGGTATTTTTTAGCATATTTAGGGTTAACTACTTGGTCATTAGTACCATAAATGACTGATACTGGGCCACTAAAGCGGGCAGAGACCTCGTAAATCGGTAAAACTTGAGCGGTTCGGAGATAAAATCCGCCTAGTTTCATTCCTAATTTATTGCCGACTAGTGGAACAGTATCAGGAATATGGTTAGGATCATAGACTGCGCCTTGTGTGTTACCTTTAAGTGCATCGTCTTTTAATTGAGCAGCTGGTGCTAAAAGGACAACTTTTTTAATCACGTCAGGATAAAGACCGGCGAGCATTGATGCAATTACACCGCCTTGGGAATGACCAACTAAGAAAATATTACGTACATGTGGATCGGTGCGAACGTATTCTAAGATTGCCTTGCCGTCAGCGATTTCGTTTGGCACAGTCATATTTTCAAACTTGCCGTCACTTTCGCCATGACCATTAAAGTCAAAACGGACGCTAGCGACATTTTCGTCGCGTAGATCATCGGCAATTTGTCTTAATAATTCAGTGTTGCGGTTAGCGGTAAAACCATGCATGAGGATAGCCATGTCATAGATTTCGCCGAATGGTTCTTCGCGGTCTCCTACTAAGGTGAGACCATCTCTTTCAATTGTAACGCGGGACATAATGTTTCCCCTTTCTAATTATCTATTTATATTTTAAGCTTTTTAAATTTCAAAACGCTAAAAAAACAGTAAAGAAATGGAAAGATTAGTTAAATAAGGGTATGATTTTAAGAAAAGGTGATGTAAAAAATGGAAATAGTTTTTATTCGTCATGGACAAACAGACGTGAATAAAGATAATCGAATTCAGGGCGCACAAGTTGACGCAGACTTGAATGAATTTGGTCGTGAATATGCTAAAAAATCCGCCGCTAAGTTTGATGAAAATAAATTTGATGTTGTTTATTCCAGTCCAATGAAGAGAGCAGTAGAGACTGCGAAAATTTTTACTAAAGGTAAAAAGAAATTAAATTTAGACAAACGTTTGCTGGAATTTGATTTTGGTGATTGGGACGGCAAGAAGATGGATGATATTGCTAAGGAATATCCGGATGTCGTTGATCCATGGGGAAAAGTTACTCGCGACTATGTAAAATATGCCAAAAATGGTGAGGGCTACGAAGAGTTTGAAGCACGTTGCGCTAACTTTTTAGACGAAATATATCAAAAATATCCAGAAGGTAAGGTATTAGTAGTGGCACATGGTCGTTTGATTCGAATGATGGCAGCTCATTATTTGAGTAATGGCGACATGGACAAGATAGATACGCCAAATAATTGTGCATTAAGTAAATTTAGCGTCCGTGATGGTATTGCTAGGTTGTACTACTATAATCGAGTTTTAGTTTAGAGAAAGAAGGCAGAGGCCTTATTTTTTTGTGTATATGTATTGACAACTCGTCACAATCAGCTATGATATAAGTAATTGATGACAAGTCGTCATTTGTGTTGGAAAAGGGGAAAACAAAATGGTTAAGCAAACTTTTAAAAATTTACCGTCTGCTAAACGTAGACGTATTGAAGCGGTGTTGTTAGAAGAATTCAGCACTTATCCGTTAGCAGATGCTAAGGTGTCACATATTGTTAAGAATGCCAACATTGCTCGAGGAGCATTTTATAAATATTTTGATGATTTAATTGATGCATATGTTTATATGTATCACATCGCTATTAAAGACATTCATGCTGGGATGAGTCCTGATGAAAAATTTGATTCTAATCATTTTTATGCAAGAGTAGTTAAGTTTATTGATAAAGTTCAATACAGTAAATATGAACCAATGATGAAATTGCATATGTTGCAAAATGAGTACTTGATACCAGATAATTTCAAAATTTATTCAAGACAATTGTTGAATATGGGGCCACAATTGTGGAGTGCCATGGTACTTAGTCATGAAGTTATCAACTTATGCTTATCAGATCCCGAAAATCAGGAAAAGAACTTGGCGCGCTATAAGAAGAGCCTGGACATACTAGCAAAGGGGATGTAGTTATGTTTCTAGCACTGAAAGAAATTAAGCATGAAAAATTGCGCTATGGCTTGATTATTTTGATGATCTTTTTGATCAGCTACTTAATTTTTATGTTGTCATCTTTGGCTGTTGGGTTAGCAAGTCAGAATACACAAGCAATTGAAAATTGGAATGCGCAAAAGATTGTTTTAAATAAAAATGCCAATATCAGCATGAGTCAGTCAATTCTGACAAAAGACGATCTAAAAAACGCAAAAATTGGCAAGAATGAAGCAATTATTGGTCAATTAGGAATTGTAGCTAAGAAAAAGGGAAAAAGCTCAATTTCAGCTCAATTCTTAGGCATCAAAAAAGACCAGTTTATTTATCAAGATCAAGATATAATTGCTGGGAAAAAAGCAAAGAATGGTAATCAGATTACAGTAGACAGTAGTTTCAAAGACAAAGGCTACAAGCTTGGAGATCAAATTTCTCTGAATGGCTCTAAGAAAAAATATAAAATTGTTGGTTTTGTAAATAACGCCAAGATTAATATTGCGCCAATTGTTTATGGCTCAATGAAAACTTGGAAAAAACTGCGGATGGTCGCTCCTAATGTAGCCGCTTCTGCAGTTGTTTCAAAGAATAGTAATTATAAATTCAATTATAAGGATGCCAAGACATACCCAATTCAAGCCTTTATTAATAAGCTTCCAGGATATACGGCTCAAAACTTAACTTTTGAATTGATGATTGGATTCTTATTTGTTATTTCTTTGATCGTGATTGCTGTTTTCCTATATATTTTAACTATGCAAAAAATGCATAATTTTGCCGTTATGCGGGCTCAAGGAATTCCAAGTAAAACTTTAGTTGGTGCAACGATCAGTCAATCCATAATTTTAGTAGCTATTGGTGTTGTAATTGCGATTATCTTGATGTGGTTAACTGATTTAACTTTACCAGCAGCTGTGCCAATGACCTTTACGCCAGCAATTATGATTAGTGGTACGTTAGGGATGCTAGTCATGGGTATTATTGGTAGTTTGATTCCGATTAGATCAATTTTGAAGGTTGATCCAGCAAAGGCAATTGGTGAGTAAAATGGCAGTAATTGAATTAAAAGATGTTAATAAAGTTTATGGTAAAGGCGAAGCTAAAGTTGCAGCTTTGAAAGATATCAATTTTCAGGCTAATAAGGGTGAAGTGGTTTTAATTATGGGGCCTTCAGGCGCTGGTAAAAGTACATTTTTGACGATCGCCGGGTCCTTGCAAAAACCAACTTCAGGTGAAATTTTGATTAATGGTCGAGACATTAGTAATTTTTCTGCTAAGCAAAGTGGAGAACTACGCTTGAATAAAATTGGCTTTGTTTTACAAGCTTATAATTTAGTTCCATTTTTGACAGTTAAAGAGCAATTTACTTTGATTGATAAAGTAAAAAAGCAAAATAATTTGTCGCAAGATAAATTGCAAGGCTTACTCAAGCAGCTAGGGATTGAAAAGCTGGTTAATAAGTATCCAAATGAATTATCTGGTGGGCAACAGCAGCGAGTAGCAATCGCGACGGCCTTATATGCTAACCCAGATATTTTGTTAGCCGATGAGCCGACTGCTTCGCTAGATACGCAAAATGTGGAAGAAGTAGGACAATTGTTTAAGGATTTAGCGAAAAAGCGTGACAAGGCCGTTATTCTAGTAACGCATGATCCGCGGCTAGAAAAATACGCCGACCATATTTATGAAATGATGGACGGCTTAATGACTAAGAAAAAATAGTAAGAAAAAATGCCTCATTGAGGCATTTTTGTTTACAAGTTAGGATCCATTTGGAAACGCAGCGGTGAGTCACCAGTTTGTTCGGTGATTAGTTTAGCGATCAATTCTTTATAAGCATCAGTAGCAGTTTTAGCTAATTTGGCATTGGCTTCATCCACTAATTTAATTTGTTGTTCTTGATCCTTTTCTTGGGTTAATTTTTCATCATACTGATGTCTAATTTGAAGCAATTTTTCATTAGTAGTACTTTGCGTATTGCTTAAAGCAGTGCCGTACTTACCCCAATTACGATCAACCAGGACGCTAGCCAGTTTAAAGACCCAGTAAGCTGAATTTGGTGAGTAGGTTTCTTTTCCATTTTTCCAGGTATTTGGTACCTTAGTGCCTTGAGGATAGAATGGCACATAAACACTTTGCGCAGCCACACCCATAGCTAGCCAGTGAATCATGTTTTCACCGTTTAACTCAAGCAAGTGTGATTCCTGAGTAGTAGCCACAGAGATAGGTCTGAAAGTGGCATTATTTCTGTTTTTCTGATTGGTTAAATCATAGGCGGTGTTGTTGTAGTGATCGCTTAAAACGCGTTGAGCGTCTTGCGCAGAAATTGGTGCATCAGGCTTGCGAATAAATGGCAGGTTAAAGCTTTCGGGTTCTTGTGCTACAGATGGAGTAAGCAGCCGTTGACCGCTCCATACTCGTGGTGTGTTGTAGTGTAAGTCACTATCGTCATGAGTGCCAAAAATATCACGCCAAATGAATGGCTGATTTTTAGGCCAGAGTTTATTGTCGTAGACAAATTTTTGCAGGTCTTGAGAATACATGAAGTCGTCACTGGCAAAATCAATTTCTTGAATAGCTAGTTGATTGGCGACAACAGCGTAGGAATCATCTGGGATTCGTTGTGCAACCCAATGATGGCCAGAACCGATTTCCATGTACCAGGCTTCATCACGATCGCCAAAGAGAATTCCGTCAGCTTCTGCTGCACCATATTTTTCTACAATTTCTCCTAAGCGCTGAACGCCTTCACGTGCGGATTTAACATAAGGTAAAACTACGGTGACCATTGCCTCTTCTAAGATTCCTTTGTCAGTATCAAAGGGGTCAACAGCTAAAACGCGGTCATTTGCGTAGGCACTTTCGGTGGCGCTCATTGCTACATGATATTCATTAATTCCGTCTTCTTCGAATACTCCGTACTTATCTGTCCATTCTGGGGTTGAAGAATAAGAGTAGCTAGCTGTTGGTAAATCCATTTCAAACTTATTGTCTTTGGATTTAAAATGGTTTTTCTGTACATTATCTCGATGTGGATTAAAGGCTAAATGCTTAGGCCAAGCAGTCTTAGCATCTTCATTACGACCGATGATGATACTGCCAGAAAGAGAGGCCTTTTTCCCGATTAAAATTGAGGTGCATGATGAGCGCCAAGCTGAAACTTTCATTGATAAAAACACGCTTTCTAATTCTTTTGATTTTGTAATATAATTATAATAGAAATTTTTAAATTTTTAATTTTATTTGTTTTAGAACAAAAAGAGGTTGCAATAGAATGAGTAGTAAACCAGAAAATAAATCGATTGAATTGACAACGGATTATGCAAATCATTCGATTAATATGAAGTTCTCAGATAACCTGACAGATGATCGTGAACGCGGCTATATTTTATCTGCTGCATTCTTTTCGTTTTGTGCTGCACAAGGATTGGACAAGCAAGCAGTTATTGAAATGGCTTCTTCACATTATGATCAATTTACAGGAGACAACGGCTCATCGCTATTTAAGCGATTATAATATTTTTTAATAAGTTAGTGTATAAGACTTGCAATTGTTATTTTTTTGGATATATTATATTGATGAAGAAAAGAAAACAAGTGTATTGAAAAGCACATGTTTTATACAATGATTGAGGTGCATTAAAATGGCAAGAAAAAAAGAAATTAGTAAAGACAAAATTTTAGATACAGCCTACAAGATGGCAATCAAGGATGGTATTGAAGGTTTGACTGCTCGTGGCATTGCTAAAGCAGGACACTTCTCAACCCAACCTTTGTATCTAGAATTTAACAACATGGATGATCTTCGCAATCAAGTTTTGAGAAGAATCTCTAATGACTTGAGAACTCATACTTTACAACAAAAGTACGTTGGTGAACCTTTGATTGACTTGGATTTGTCATACATTGATTTTGCTCAAGCTCATGTTAACTTGTTTAGAGCAATGTTCGTTGATGGCAAGTTTGGTAGCAAGATCATCGCTGACACTTTGATGGAACTTGGAACTGAAAAGTTCAAGGAACAATATCCTGATGTTGATTACGATGATCAAAAGATTCATGACATCGTAATTGCTAACTGGATTTCTACTACAGGTATGGCTGCATTGATTGTTAATGAGATTGCAAGCTTCAGCCAAACTCAAATCGTCAATGTGTTGAATGCTCAAATCCACGATGCTATGCTTAACAATCGTCTCAGCGAAACTCAAGAAAACCCAATGTTTGCTGCCGACGAAGAAGCTTCGCTTAAGGATAACTTGGCATAGAAATTTCACCAATCATTTGTGCTTTTCATTCAGTAGAGGGCGCCTTCATTATCGAAGGCGTTTTTTCTTGTTGTTATTAAAATTAAAATGACATAAATTAAGCTACATTAGTCTATAATGATAACTAAGAGGATTTTTGAAAGGTGGTTTTTATGAAGGTATTAGCTTTATCGGGCTCCAATGCCGATAACTCATTTAACGAAAAATTACTTAAAGTCATTATTAAGGACTTAGGCGATAAGTATGATTTTGACTTTGCGACTGTTAAGGGCTTACCTATGTATAAAGAAGGCGTTGATGCTCCTGCTAGCGTATTAGCTTTAGGTAAAAAAATTGCTGATGCAGATATGGTTTTGATCGCTTCACCAGAACAGCAACACTCAGTTTCAAGTGCCTTAAAGAGTGCACTTGAATGGCTTTCTAGTTCTGTTCACCCATTCCATGATAAGCCAGTAGTTATTGTGTCAACTTCACCAATGCCTCAAGGTGCGTCTCGTTCGCAAACTCGCTTGAAGAGCATTTTGGGCGCACCTGGTTTTAGTGCTCATGTCTTTGCTGGTGACGAATTTATGATGGGTTTGGCACCAAAACAATTTGATGATAAAGGCGACTTGACCGATGCAGGTACACTTAAGTTTTTGAATCACTTCTTTGATGAAGTTGATGATTGGTATGCACAACTTACTAAGTAGGGGGCTTATTTAAATGAAAATTTTAGCAATTGTTGGTACAAACGCTCCATTTTCTTTCAATCGTTTTTTAGCAAAATTTATTGCTAAGCGTTATGGTGAGCAAGCTGATATTGAAGTTAAAGAAATCGATCAACTTAAGCCTTTCTGTAGAACTGATGAGCCAGATGATGTTACTAAGAAGTGGATCGAGGATGTTAAGAATGCGGATGGTGTAATTTTGGCTACACCAGAATATGATCACTCAATTCCAGCTGCCTTAAAGAGTGCGCTTGAATGGTTAGGTTCACATGCTGGTCCTAATGTGATGAAGATGAAGCCGGCTGCAGTTGTTGGTACTTCATACGGTATTCAAGGATCTAGTCGTGCGCAAGAAGATGCTCGTGAAATCTTGCTTTCACCAGACATGAGTGCCAATGTTTTGCCAGGCAATGAAATCTTAATTGGCGGTGCTGCAAGCAATTTTGATAAAGAAACTGGCGATTTGACCAATGAAGATTACATTAAGCAACTAGATGCTATGATGGCTAACTTTATTAAATTTGTTGAACAAGCTAACAAATAATTTTGCGTGACTTGCCACGTGATAGTAAAATTACCGGATAGGGACACTATCCGGATTTTTTATCAAAATACTTAATAAAGAGATGAAATTAATGAAACCAAATATTTTGCCATTAGAAAAAGTTTGTAATCCGCGTGATTTAGGGGGATATGTTGGCTATCAGGGACGTAAGGTCAAGATGCATCGGTTATTAAGAACGGGCAAGATTAGCAACATAACGAGATATGATCAAGAGTTTTTGCTCAATTATGGCTTGACTAAGATTATTGATTTGCGTTCACCAACTGAATGTGACCATTGTCCAGACAGCAAAATCACTGGCGTAGAGCATTTCTGTATTCCAATTTCTGTTGATGACAACACCAAAGGCGGTAAGAAAGACTTAACCCAAGTATTCGCAACTTATCGTCAAGATCAGTATGCTGGCTTTAGAATGATGTGTGAGCGTTACAAGTCACATGTATTGAAAGAACACGCTCAACATAGCTTGAATAAAATTTTAGAGCTGTTGGCCAATACTGAAAAAGGTGCTGTACTTTATCATTGTTCAGAAGGAAAAGACAGAACTGGATTGGTAACTGTAGTCTTGTTATATTTGCTTGGCGTAGATATGGAAACAATTAGACAGGACTATTTGTACTCAAATTATATGCTTAATAACTATCGGGCCAAAAGAGATAAAAAAATGCAAGAAGAGGGCGAGAATCTTTGTTTTCGCGCTAATATGCGAATTTTAGGTTCAGTTTCTGATGCTTTTTTGGATACTTCATTAATCGCTATTGAGCAGAATTTTGGTAGTTTCGATAACTTTTTACAAGAAAAAATTGGCGTAACGACAGAACTACGTGAGGCGTTGCGTGATTTATATTTGGAAGAGAAATAATTATGATTAAAGATTTAGCATTAGAGCAGGTGGTTGGTGATCATCATGCTTTAGGAACTTCAATTACATTGCAGATTTTTGGTACTCAAAATCGTGATCTATTACAAAAATCATTTGATTTAATTGATCATTACGAAGATATTTTTACCGTTAATCGAGATGAATCTGAAGTAATGGATATCAATCATGCTGCTGGAGAACATCCGGTACAGGTCTCTAGTGCTGTGTATGGTTTGGTTAAATTGGCAGTAGAAAAGAGCCGTGAGAATTTTGGCTTTAATGCTCTGATTGGACCAGTTGTTAAGCTTTGGCATATCGGTTTTAAAGGCGCACATGTTCCTAAAGATGAAGAAATTAAAGATAGAATGCTGTTAACTGACCCATTTAAGGTGGTTTTAAATGACAGTGACCAATCTGTTTTTCTTAAAATGAAGGGCATGGAGCTGGACCTAGGTGGAATTGCTAAGGGCTGGATTGCCGACCGAATTCGTGACTTGTGGCGTGCATATGGCGTTGAAGCAGGAATTATTAATCTGGGCGGTAATATCTTGTTAGTTGGTGATTCGCCTAAAAGAATTAGTGGCCAGTGGTCAATTGGTGTGCAAGATCCTAAACAGCCGCGAGGCGACAATATTACGTCAGTTATGGTGCCTGAATGCTCAGCCGTTACTAGTGGGACATATGAGCGATACTTAGTAGTTAACGGTAAAAAGTATCACCATTTGATTGATCCTAGAACCGGGTATCCTGTAAATACTGATTTAGCTGGTGTGACTACTTTTACCAAAACATCGGTTGAAGCAGAAATTGAATGTAAGCGATTATTCTTTGCTGGCAAGCCACTAAAGGGTTGGCATGATAACCCTGATCGAATTGGTGCAATCTTTGTTTATAATGATGAACATATTGAATATGATAATTTCGATGATTAGTGAAATATGCTATAATAACTAAAGAAAAAGGAGTCCTAGGGACTCCAAGCAGCCCGCTTTAAGAGCGGCGGCTTCAAATGTTAAATTTTACGTTAAACGCTACTCAATAACTGGCCAAAGTATGTTTGAGCAGCGTTTTTTATTTTTTGTGGTGGTCAATATATGTCAGCAAAGCCAACAAAAATGTACCGAACAAAAGCATCAAGGAGATACTCTCGTAAACCGACATGGCTGGAACCCTTTCATCAATGTAGCCCATAGGCCTCACCTCCGGGGAAAAACAGCCGCCGTTCATAAAACTTCCTGCGCTAATAAGTATATCGAATGTTTGTTCATAAATGTAGTATTAACTTAGTTAAAACATATCAAGAAAGATCTGCTCGGTATGATACAAGCAGATCTTTTTTGATATATTTTATCCCACAGTTTTGCCAATATTAAAGATATTATTGAAGACACCGTTTGAAAGTCCCGGTGTGTTGTAAATGATAAACCTCAAAAAGCTAGAATCAATTGTTTGCTGCATAAACCATGGATTTTGTAGTGCATTGAACATGGACAAAACTACATAAACAACAAAATAACTAGCAATTAGGGAGGCTAGAGCACCCAAGACATTGTCGAGAATACTGCCTAAGTTAGTCGCATGTGGATTTTTGTTAGGAATCCAGCTTTTGACAATCTTCATGATCATTTTGCCCACGAAGAAAACAATAAAGAAAGCGACAAAGCGTGCAATCATTAATTCCACGTTGTTAGTGGAGTTAGTCTTAATCATTTCTCCAGTGTATTGTGTGTATAGCCAATTACCGAATGGATTTTGCATGAAAATGGCAACCATAAAGACAATGGCGGAACAGATTAAACCGATGATATAGCGTGTAAAGCCTGTTTTATAGCCTAAATATGTTTTATATGCTAAGTAAGCTAAAACAATTAAAGTAACAATCATATTTTTAACTCCTTTGCGCCTTATTATACCCTATTTTGCGGGCGGCAAAACTTTGACGATTGAGTAAAAATACTTCATAATTGATAAGATGAAATATCTTTACTAATCAATGCATTTTGCGTTAAATTTAGAGGTGTGAAACACGGTTTCACGGGTGAAAAATGAATCCTGAAAAATTTATTTTAGAACTATCAAAACACAATTTTAAATTAACTGACCAACAAATTGAACAATTTAAAATATATTTTAATTATTTGATCGAAGTTAATGAGAATGTCAATTTGACACGAATTACCGAAGAAGATGAGGTTTACCTTAAGCACTTTTATGACAGTATTACGCCGCTGTTTACTTTTGGCGATGTTTTTAAAGATGGTGCTACTCTTTGTGATGTTGGTGCTGGTGCTGGTTTTCCATCAATTCCGCTCAAGATTTTGCAGCCAGAATTGAAGATTACTATTGTTGATTCTTTGGCAAAACGATTGACTTTTTTAAAGAACTTAATTACTAAGTTAGACTTGAAAGACGTCGAATTAGTTCATGGCCGCGCTGAAGACGTTGGTCAAAATAAGCTTTATCGAGAAAAGTTCGATCTCGTTACTGCTCGTGCGGTTGCGCGGATGAGTGTTTTGAGTGAATATTGCTTGCCTTTGGTGAAAAAAGATGGTTACTTTATTGCCCTCAAGGGACCAAAAGCCGAAGATGAATTGGATGATGGTCAAAAAGCTCTTGAATTGCTGGGCGGTAAGCTGATTAAGGAAGAAGAATTGACTCTACCTGAGAGCGAAGAAGAACGAACTCTAATCTTAGTTCAAAAAGTCAAAGCAACACCTAAAAAGTATCCACGTCAAGCAGGCACCCCGCGGCGCAAACCGATTCATTAAACAGAAAGGGGTATATTATGTCATTATTTTCTTTTATGCATCATGATGATGAAATTCCTAAGAATAAACAGGTTCAAGATCTTGAATTGAGCAAGATTGTTCCTAACCGCTATCAACCACGGCGTGAATTTTCTGATGATTCAATTAAAGAATTAGCTGAAACACTTGATAAGGATGGCTTGCTCCAACCTATCGTAGTTCGTGAAGGTGGCGATGACGAGCAATATGAGATTATTGCAGGTGAAAGGCGTTATCGTGCAGCTAAAAGCTTGAGCTGGCAGACTATTCCTGCGATCGTCAAGAATATGAGTGATGATCAAGCTGCTTCATTAGCTTTGATTGAGAACTTACAGCGTGAAGACTTAAATCCAATTGATGAGGCAAAAGCTTATACTAATTTAATGGAATTGAATGATTTGACTCAAACTGCTTTGGCTAAAAATATGGGTAAGTCTCAATCTTATGTGGCTAACAAATTGCGCTTATTGAAGCTGGATGATAATGTGCAGCAAGCTTTGATTGCTGGCAAAATTACCGCTCGTCATGGTCGTGCAATGATCGGCTTAAGTAATGCAGATCAAGATCGCGTTTTGACAGAAATTGAAGCAAAAGGCTTAAACGTTAAACAAACTGAAGAGATTGTGCAAGATGTGGATGCTTACTTTAACCCTAAGCCTAAGGCTAAAAAAGAAGCTAAGCGGGTCGTTAGCCGAGTTCCTAAAGACTTAAAGGTACAAATTAACACCATTAAGAAGGCGGTTAAGTTAGCCGAAGACTCAGGAATTAAAGTCAAAGTAACAGAAAATAAAGATCCGGATGATTATAAGATCACAATTGAATTGAAAAGGAAGTAATAGGGAAGGATGAACAATATGGTAAATGTAATTTCGGTTGCAAACCAAAAAGGTGGCGTAGGTAAAACCACTACGACCATCAATTTAGCAGCCTCAATTGCCGACCGTGGTTATCGCGTTTTAATTGTGGATATTGATCCACAAGGTAACGCTACCTCTGGTTTAGGAATTGAAAAATCAGAGATTGACCAGGACATTTACAATGTTTTGATTGACGAAATTCCTATTCAAGATACTATTCACCATACTTCAACGCCAAAGCTAGATATGGTTCCAGCCACAATCAACTTGTCCGGTGCTGAAACGGAATTAATTTCAATGATGGCTCGGGAGACACGCTTAAAGTCAGCTTTAGATGCAATTAGCGATCAATATGATTTTGTCTTTATTGACTGTCCGCCATCATTAGGGCAACTTTCAATTAATGCTTTTACTGCATCTGATTCAATTTTGATTCCAGTTCAGAGTGAATATTATGCTATGGAAGGACTTAGCCAACTTTTGAACACAATTCGTTTAGTCCAAAAGCATTTTAATAAAGATCTTGGCGTAGAAGGCGTTTTGTTAACAATGCTTGATGCCAGAACTAACTTGGGTGCTGAAGTGGTTAAAGAAGTGCAGTCCTACTTTAGCAAGAAAGTTTATAAGACCATCATTCCTCGAATTACTAAATTAGCTGAGGCCCCAAGTTATGGTCAGCCAATTACAGAATATGCACCAAAATCTCGTGGTGCCAAGGTATATGATGATTTAGCAAAAGAGGTGTTAAAAGCTCATGACAAGAGACTCAAGAAGTAAAGAGCCAAGAAAAAAGGGCGGCCTAGGTCGTGGTCTTGAAGCCTTATTTGAGGATGAGCCTCAAGTTCAAGAGGCAGAAGAAGTCCAAGAACTCGATTTGGGCGATATTCGGCCGAATCCTTATCAGCCTAGAAAAAGATTTGATGATAAGAGCTTAAAAGAACTGTCGGATTCTATTAAGGAAAATGGTGTTTTCCAGCCAATTATCGTGCGCGAATCAGTTAATGGATATGAGATCATTGCTGGTGAGCGTCGTTTCCGTGCTTCTAAATTGGCTAAGAAGAAGACTATTCCAGCAATTATTCGCAAGTTTAGCGAAAGCCAAATGATGGAAGTGGCAGTTCTAGAAAACTTGCAGCGTGAAGATTTAACTCCACTTGAAGAGGCGCAAGCTTATGAAATGCTGCAGAAGAATCTTGGCTTAACGCAAGAAGAAGTTTCGAAGCGGATGGGCAAGTCGCGACCATATATTGCTAATTATTTGCGTTTGCTCACTTTACCTAGCAAGACTAAGCGTTTACTCCAACATGGTGAACTGTCGATGGGACAAGCTAGAACGCTTTTAAGTTTGAAAGATAAGGAAAAGATTGATGCGCTGGCTAAGCGAGTAGTCAAGGAAGGGATGCCGGTGCGTAAGGTTGAAGCGGTAGTCAGTGAATTGAACGCTAAAAAACCTCGCAGCAAAAAGACCGTCAAGAAATCGGCCTTTATCCGGGCTAGCGAAAGCCAATTGGCTAATAAGTTTGGCTCTAGCGTCAATATTTCAGAAACACAAAAAGGAAAAGGACATTTGTCAATTGATTTTGCTTCAACTGATGAATTGAACCGCATTCTTGATTTGTTAGGTGTTGATTTAGATGGCTAAAGAAATTGTTTATAATTTGGCTGATACAGTTCAAATGAAAAAGCCTCATGCTTGTCAGACTAATGATTGGGAAATCCTGCGCATGGGTGCTGATATCAAATTAAAATGTATGGGTTGTGGGCACATAGTCATGATGCCGCGCAGCGAGTTTAACCGGAAGCTAAAAAAGCTATTAACTAAGGCGAATGATCCGGTTAATGCAAAAAAAGAGCAATATGTGCCAAAAGATCGTATCGCTCGGCCAAATTTTGGATAAAATAGACAAGTAAGTAAAAATAAAAAATTGATTTTAGAAAAAGAGGACAACAAATGTCATTAACTGCTGGTATTGTTGGTTTACCAAACGTTGGTAAGTCAACTTTGTTTAATGCGATTACTAAGGCTGGTGCCGAAATGGCTAACTATCCATTTGCCACCATTGAACCAAATGTCGGAATGGTTGAAGTTCCTGACAAGCGTTTGGCAAGAATTCAAGAATTGATTCCTGCTAAGAAGATTGTGCACACAACTTTTGAATTTACCGATATTGCTGGATTGGTTAAGGGTGCTTCAAAAGGTGAAGGTCTTGGTAACAAGTTCCTTGAAAACATCCGTCAAACTGATGCCATCGTTCACGTTGTTCGTGCCTTTGATGATGACAATATTACCTCAGTTACTGGTAAGGTTGATCCAGAAGAAGATATTAATACTATTAACTTGGAACTTGCTATTGCGGACCTCGATGCTGTTAACCGCAGAATCAATAAGGTAAAGAAGGTTGCTCAACAAGGCGATAAGGAAGCCAAGGCTGAAATGGCTGTTTTGAATAAATTGCAGCCAGTACTTGAAGAAGGTAATGCTGCCCGTTCAATTGACTTTAATGAAGATGAACAAAAGATTGTTAAGGGCTTGTTCTTGTTAACTTCCAAGCCAGTTATCTACGTTGCTAACATTGCTGAAGACTCAATGGCTGATCCAGAAAGCGACAAGTATTACCAAATTGTTAAGAAGCATGCCGAAAGCGAAGGTGCAGAATGCTTAGGTATTTCTGCTGCAACTGAAGAAGAAATCGCTGGTATGGCTGATGATGAAAAGAAAGAATTCCTTGAGATGGAAGGCGTAGAAGAATCAGGTTTGGATCGGTTGATTCGTGCTGCATATCATATTTTAGGCCTTAGAACTTTCTTTACCGCTGGTGGTCCTGAAACCCGTGCCTGGACTTTCCACAAGGGGATGAAAGCTCCACAAGTTGCTGGTGTTATTCACTCAGACTTTGAGCGTGGTTTTATTCGGGCTGAAGTTGTTTCATTTGATGATTTAGACAAGCTTGAAACTATGCAAAAGGTTAAAGAAGCTGGTAAGCTGCGTCTTGAAGGCAAGGACTACGAGGTTCAAGACGGCGATATTATTGAATTTAGATTTAATGTCTAGGAGTAAGAATGGCTGAAGAGACAAAGAAAGAACAAGATCAAACCAAAATTAACACTGAAAAACAAGCTAAATTAAAGAAGCAAACCGAGCTTGACACTCAAGATGAAAAAATTAAGCAGGAAGATCCAAAAACTTTGCGTGAAAAATTGAGTAATAAGAATAGGGATTATGTTTTCCGCTTGGAAAAAGAATTACAAAAACAAGGCTCAATGTCACGCGCTGATGCGGTTGCAATGACTAATGGCTTGCTCAGTGAAATCATTATTGCCCAACGTCATGGACAACCAGCCAATGGGCTTTACCTGGCTTCACCAGCAATTAAGGCTGAACAAATGCTTCATCCTAAGAAAAAGCCAGTGGCTACACCAACTTGGCAATTGATGGTTGATGGTAGTTTGCTTTATTCAGCACTGTTTTTTGCCATCTTTGGGGTAATGGCTTCATTTGAAAGTGGCAAACAAGCTTACAACGCACAGTGGGGCGTGTTAACTTTAGCAAGTATTGGTATTTTAATGGGTATAGTAATGGTCAAGTACAATGACTTACTGGTACCACAGGCAGGAAAACGACCTTCATGGGTTAAACTGATTCTAGGTGGAGTAGTTGTTGTGGTAATTATGCTTGTTGTATTGACCGTTTTGGCAACTCCATTATTACGTCCTATTAACCCTGTTTTGCCAGGACCAATTGATGTGGCTATTGCGGTAGTTGCTTATGGTGTACGTTATTTATTCAGAAAGCACTACAATATTATTGGTTCCGCATTTGCACCAAGGCCACAACAACATAAATAATTTACCTGTTTTGCAAGCATGTTAATTGAATTTCCGTAAAAATAAGCACATACTTAAACTTAATATAGATAAAAAAGATAAATGGAGATGATCCATTTATCTTTTTATTTGCGAGATTAAAAGAAATGAATAGAAGGGTGGGTCTCTATGATCAAAACATTGAGCAAATCAATTAGGCAATATAAAAAATTGTCTTTGCTCTCACCAATGTTTGTTATTGGTGAAGTTATCATTGAAATGCTGATCCCATATTTGGTCGGTATTTTGATCGACAACGGAATTATGAAGGGGGATATGTCCTACATTAGCAAAATGGGAATACTGCTCTTAGTATTAACCATTATTTCACTAGCTTTGGGTGCAGGTGCTAGTTATGTTTCAGCGCATGCTGCCGCTGGCTTTGCAGCCAACTTGCGCCAAGATATGTTCTACCATATGCAGGACTATTCTTTTGAAAATATTGATCACTTTTCAAGTGCCAGTTTAGTTACACGTTTGACTACTGACGTTAACAACGTGCAAATGGCATATCAAATGATCATCAGAATTGCTGTTAGAGCACCAATGATGTTCATCGTTTCAATTATTATGTCAATTATTATTAGTCCGCGTTTATCATTAATCTTTGCAGTTTTAGGACCGGTTTTTGCAATTGCTTTGGGCTTGATTATTAAAACAGCTTATCCATACTTCCCTAAGATTTTTAGAGGGTATGACCGAATGAACCAAGTTGTGCGTGAAAATGTACGTGGTATTCGTGAAGTTAAGACTTACGTCCAAGAACAACCGCAGATTAAAGAATTCAAGAAGTCATCAGGTTTTATTTACAAGTTATTTGCGACTGCACAAAAGATTATGTCTTTGAACGCATTAGTAGTTGCAGCTGTTTTGAATATTTCAACGCTGTCAATCTGCTGGTTCGGTGCAAAAGAAGTGGTTGGCGGTAGTTTACAAACTGGTCAATTAATTTCAATGTTTACTTATTCAAACTCAGTTTTGTTTAGTTTAAACATTTTAGCCATGATTACTACGCAATTGGTTATTTCAGGCGCCAGTGGTCGTCGTATTGCTTCAGTGATTACGGAAGAACCAACAATTGAAGATCCTAAGAAGCCATTGAAACGTTTGACCAATGGTGAAATTATCTTTGATCACGTTAGTTTTAAGTACGAACCTGCGGACAAGGCTGATGCTTTAAAAGATATCAATTTGCACATTAGGCCAGGTGAAACAATCGGGATTATTGGTGAAACAGGTTCATCGAAGTCAACCTTGGTTTCAATGATTCCGCGTCTCTATGATGTTACTTCTGGTGCCGTTCGGGTTGCAGGACACAACGTTAAGTCATATGACTTGAAGACCTTGCGTGATAACGTTGCGATGGTTTTACAAAAGAATGTGCTGTTCACAGGAACGATTAAGGATAACCTCAAGTGGGGTAACGAAAATGCAACCGATGAACAAGTTGTTGCCGCTGCTAAAATCGCCCATGCTGATGGTTTTATTCGTGAAATGCCAGATGGTTATGACACAATGGTGGAACAAGGCGGTAACAACGTTTCTGGTGGGCAAAAGCAAAGAATTACTATTGCCAGAGCCTTGCTTAAGAATCCGAAGATCTTGATCTTAGATGACTCCACCTCAGCTGTTGATACCAGTACTGAACGACAAATTAGAACGTCTTTGGCTAAAGATATGCCAGAAACTACTAAAATCATTATTTCACAAAGAATTGTTTCAATTAAGGATGCTGATCGGATTATCGTCATGGATCATGGTCAAATTCAAGCTATTGGAACCCACGATGAATTGATGAAGACTAACGAACTTTATAGTTCAATCGCTAAATTCCAGGAAGAACAAGGAAAGTAGGTGAGCAATTTGGATCAAGCAATGGAAAAAAGTAAAAATCAAACAAAGGGTAGCAGAACCAAAATATTATTGCGCCTATTGAAACTGGTTAATAGTACGAGTCCATGGATGCTCATCGTTTCCATGATCACTATTGTACTAGCAGCTGCCAGCAACGTTATTGGCTCGTTATTCATTGAACGTTTGATCAATAATTATATTGTGCCTTTAACTAAAGAAAAAGTTCCTAACTATGGCCCTCTAGCTACTGCAATTGCGGTAATGTTTGGGATCTATGCTATTGGCTTTTTATCCAACTACCTCTTTAACATGTTAATGGGTGTTTTGGCACAAAAGGTCCAATACCGTGTTCGTAACGAAATGTTTACCCACATGGAAAGCTTGCCAATTTCATACTTTGACCAAAATGAATTTGGCGATATCATGTCGCGTTATACTAACGATATTGATACCTTGATGCAGATGATTTCACAGTCAATTCCACAGTTTACTAACTCAGCTTTGAGTTTGTTATTCGTGGTTGTCGCTATGTTCTCACTTAGTTGGCAATTGACGGTCTTCTCCTTCATTATCTTTGCTTTATCATTTGGAATTGTGCGCTACTTAACGGTTAGATCAAGTCACTTCTTCCAAGTCCAACAAAAGAAGCTGGGCCAAATCAATGGTTATAATGAAGAAATGCTTAATGGTTTGAAGGTCATCAAGGTCTTCAGCCATGAGCCACAATCTAAGGAAGGCTTTGACAAATATAATGATGAGTTGCGTCAAGCCTCAGGTAAGGCTAACACTTACGCTACAATTTTATTCCCAATTATGGGTAACATGGGTAACTTGCTTTACGTTTTGATCGCCTTTGTTGGTGGTGCTGCTGCAATTAATAGTTGGGCTCCGCTTTCACTTGGTGCCATTGGTTCATTCTTACAGTTATCTAAGCAATTCAGTATGCCAATTGCCCAAATTTCGCAACAATTAAACTCTATTGTAATGGCTTTAGCTGGTGCAGAAAGAATTTTCAACTTGGAAGATCAAAAGTCAGAAGCTGACCAAGGTACAGTTACTCTTTCTAAGAAAAACGATGAAGTCGGCAGTAAGTGGTACTGGAATGTACCACAAAAAGATGGCTCAACCAAGAAGGTTCAAGTACGTGGTCATATTATTTTTGATCATGTTAACTTTAGCTACGTACCAGATCATCAGATCTTGCATGACATTTCCATTAATGCCAAACCGGGAATGAAGGTAGCTTTAGTTGGTGAAACCGGTGCAGGTAAGACAACCATCTCTAACATGCTTAACCGTTTCTACGATATTGATTCAGGAACGATTACTTATGACGGTATTCCAATTAAAAACATTAAAAAAGATGATTTGAGAAAATCACTTTCAATTGTTTTACAGGAAACCCATCTCTTTACTGGCACAATTATGGACAATATCCGCTTTGGTAATCCAGATGCCAGTGATGACGATGTTTATCAAGCAGCCAAGTTATCACACGCAGATGAATTTATCCATGACCTTGATCACGGTTATGAAACTGTGATTGATGGTGATGGCGGCGACCTTTCACAAGGGCAAATACAGCTGTTGTCAATTGCGCGGGCAATGATTGCTGATGAGCCAGTAATGATTCTTGATGAAGCTACCTCAAGTATTGATACTCGAACTGAAAAAATGGTTCAAGCCGGGATGGACAACTTGCTTACTGGTAGAACTAGTTTTGTTATTGCTCACCGTCTGTCAACGATTGTTAACTCAGATTTAATCTTGGTACTTGATCATGGTCATATTATTGAACATGGTAACCATGATGAATTAATCAAGCAAAAGGGTTACTACTATGAACTCTACACTGGCAAGAAGGAAATTCAATAAGCGTTAAACAAGGCAGCTGCTATTTATCGTCTGCGTTTATGTCGAAACTAAATTGCATGATGATAAGGTAAAGTAAATAGAATGAATACACGTTTTTCATGATGGTGAAACGTGTATTTTTTTAGCTTTTGTTTAAAAAGGATAATGAAAGCAGTATATTTTTCTAAAATGTGTAAAATATTCTATATGATATCTGCTAAACTGTAGATAGAAAAACAGAGAATAATAAACAAGAAGGGGGAACATTCCTCGTGAAAATTTTAGTTGTTGATGATGACAAAGAAATCGTAGAACTATTAAGCATCTATCTTAAAAATGAAGGCTATGAACCTGTCGCAGCTTACAGCGGCAAGGAAGCAATTACTAAATTGACCACTACGCCAGATATCGTTTTGATGATTTTGGATGTGATGATGCCAAATATGTCAGGAATCGATGTAATTAAGGAAGTTAGAAAAGACTCCGATATTCCAATTATTATTGTTTCTGCTAAAACCGGTGATATGGACAAGATTCAAGGATTAATCACTGGTGCCGATGACTATGTTTCTAAGCCATTCAATCCACTTGAAGTAATGGCTCGTGTACGTTCACTTTTGAGAAGAAGTCAAAAGCAAGTTAAGAATGAAAAACCAGATATTTTGGAAGTAGGACCATTGGTAATTAACCGTGATTCACATGAAGTTAAGACTATTGATGGTAAGACTATCCAATTAACTGCCTTAGAATTCGGCATCTTATACTTACTTGCTAGTCACTCTAACCGTGTTTTTTCAGCTGATGAAATCTTTGAACGTGTTTGGCAACAAGAATCAATTGTTTCAGCTAAAACTGTCATGGTACACGTGTCACACCTTCGTGATAAAATTCAAAAAGCCACTGATGGTGAGGATGTCATCCAAACTGTTTGGGGCGTAGGTTACAAGGTCGAGGCATAAGATGAAAAAAGAACGCGTCAAGCTAACTGGCGCCGAAAAGAGCGAATTGTTTGCAGAAGGGGTCGTAACGGTCGTCCTTCTGCTTTTATTAAATTTATCAATTATCATTCTGATTCACTTAGCTATTTTGCAGGATGAAAGCCTGGTCAACGGAATCTACTTTCTAAAAAAGACGATCACTTTTGCAGGTGGCTATCATCTCTGGTCCTGGCAAAACGTATTCATCGTCTTAATGGGAGTGGGCGACTTGGTTGTTTTGTACTGGCGCTTGATTCGACGCTATCACCAAATGCAGCTACGTCACATTATTTTGGAACTTCACTATATTGCTAATGGTCATTTTGATCATCGGATTAATTTTCGGGTACGACCAGAATTGCAACGAGTAGTGGATTCGATTAATTCGTTGGTTGATAGTACTGTAAATTCGATTAATGAAGAACGGGCAATTGAGCAATCTAAGGATGAATTGATCACTAATGTTTCGCACGATATCAGAACGCCGCTAACATCAATTATTGGTTATCTTGGTTTGTTAAAAGCAGGAGTGACTTCGCCAGAAGATCAGAAAAAGTATGTCAATATTGCCTATACTAAGGCAGAACAAATGAAAGCACTGGCTAACGATCTGTTTGAATATACTACTTTAAAGTCGACCAATACTAAGTTAAATCTGAATGATTTGCATATTTATTCAATGTTGGAGCAGGTAGCGGCCGGCTTTGAATTAGAAGCAGAAAAAAATGGCATTGAAATAGAGATTGAAGCGCGGCCAAAGAATCTAACGATTAAGGCTGATGCGGAAAAGCTGGTCCGCGTTTACAATAATTTGATTTCTAATGCTTTCAAGTATGGTACAGGGGCAACTAAAATTAAATTGGTAGCCAATTTGGTCAACAAACGTGAAGTAGAGTTGCGCGTTGAAAATAATGGGGCACCAATTCCGAAGAAATCATTAAATAAAATCTTTGAGCGTTTTTACCGGGTAGAAACTTCGCGAAATACCAAAACTGGCGGAACTGGTCTGGGATTATCTATCACCAAAGGTGTGGTTGATTTACACCATGGTACAATTCGCTGTGAATCAAACGAAAAGTGGACTAGTTTTATTATTCGTTTGCCACTTGATCCGAAGAAAGCGTCACCAACACACTAGCTGTGTTATAATTTTGACTGAAATGTTTTAAATACAACGAGGAGAAAAGCTAATGAGTATTTCCTTAAATACCTGTATATTAATCTTAAAAGAGCATCACTTGCTCAAGTCAAGCGCAGTGCAAGATACAGTAGCTACTAAAATGGACTATGTGTCTTATGACTCACGCGATATTCAAACTAATACATTGTTCTTCTGCAAGGGAGCAGGCTTTAGACCAACTTATTTGTCAATGGCTAAAGACAATGGGGCCATTTGTTATGTAGCTGAACAACCATATCCAGAAGGAAAAGGAATGCACGCTTTAATTGTGCGCGATGTTTCTAAGGCAATGGCTCTTTTGTCAGCTGCTTTCTTCCGTTTTCCACAAGATGACTTGTTTGTTGTAGCTTTCACTGGTACAAAGGGAAAGACTACATCAGCATACTTTTTGAAAGGGATGCTTGATCAAGCAAATGGTGGTAAGACAGCTCTGATTTCTTCAGTTAATGATGTGGTCGGTCCTAAGCCTGAAGATAGCTTTAAGTCAAGCTTGACCACACCAGAGAGTTTGGACTTATTCCGAGACATGAGAACGGCTGTTGATAATGGCATGACTCACTTGGTAATGGAAGTTTCTAGTCAAGCATATAAGAAAAATCGTGTCTTCGGTTTAACTTATGATTTAGGCTTTTTCCTGAATATTAGTCCAGACCATATTGGTCCTAACGAACACCCTAATTTTGCAGATTATTTGCACTGCAAATTACAATTGCTTGTTAACTCACGTAAATGTATTATCAACGCTGAAACTGCACACTTTGATGAAGTCTACGCTGCCGCAACAACTACTACCAACCCCGATAGTATTTATTTGTTTGCCCGCGATAATTTTGAAAATCCAGACTTGAAGCAGCCAATTGATTTCAGATTCTCTTCTGAACAATTAGATATGAAAGAAACTCGGTTCAATTTAGTTTGTGCTAGTGATAAGGCACGTAAATTGCCAATTAATGGTGATTATACTTTAAAGATGCTGGGTGATTTCAACGAGTCAAATGGTACTGCCGCAATTATTGGAGCAGGCTTGGCTGGACTTAACCATGATCAATGTGCGAAGGGTATTCGCGATGTTACTATTCCAGGCCGGATGCAAACCGAGAGAACAAAGAAGCACGGCATGGTTGTAGTTGACTACGCTCATAATAAGGCCTCAATGATGGCTTTAATGAGATTTATGCGTAACGAATTCAACGATCCTAAAATTATTGTTGTTGTTGGAGCTCCTGGTGATAAAGGCGTGTCACGTCGTCCCGGTTTTAGTGAAAGTTTGACTGCATACGCAGATAAAGCATTTTTAACTACAGACGATCCCGGCTTTGAAGATCCAAAGAGTATTGCCGAAGAAATTGATTCAGGAATAGATCACTCTAAGTGCGACGTTACTATTGAGTTAGATCGTAAGAAGGCCATTCATGATGCGATTGCCATGGCTACGCCAGATGATGTTGTGCTAATCTGTGGTAAGGGGGCTGACGCTTTCCAAAAGATTCGCGGAGTAAATACCCCATATCCATCTGATATTGTGGTTGCACAGCAGGTAATTAATGAGTTGGAAGGTCAAGAAGAACACTTTAGAAAGTAAGTGAAAATAGTGAAACACTTCTTTAGTATTATTGGCGGCATGGGAACTATTGCCACAGAAAGCTACGTTCGTTTAATTAATCACCGTGTAAAAATAGCTAAGGACCAAGATTATTTAAATTATATTTTGGTTAATGATGCACAAATTCCTGATAGAACGGCTTATATTAAAGATCATACTAAACCAAACTTTTTCTATGATTTACGTGACGATGTGCTGGGCCAAGCCAAATTGGGACCAGACTTCTATGTGATGCCATGCAATACCGCTCACTATTTTTATGATGATTTGGCTGCATTGACTGATATTCCATTTTTACATATGATGAGAATAGCAGTGCATCAATTTATTGAAAAATACCCACAAGAAAAGAAAATTGGCTTGATTGCGACTGAAGGGTCAATCTATGATCATTTGTATGTGGATGAAATTCATGCGGTTCACCGTGAGGCAGAATTAGGTGGTCCGGAAATTCAACCGATGGTTAATAAGCTCATTTATTCCGATATTAAAGAAAAGGGAATGGTTGATGGTAAATTGTACCACCAGATCTTGCAAAAAATGCATGATGATTATGGCTGCAACGTAATCTTGCTGGGATGTACAGAATTGTCGTTAGCTCAGGAAAAGGCACCAGATCATCCTTACAATGTGATTGACCCACAATCAATTATTGCGGATGTATCGATTGAATTAGCTTTGAAGATTCGTAATGGTATGGATTCTAAAAAAGCATGTGCTAAGTATATGTATAAGTAACTCTGCAATGAGGTAAAAAGCTCTGCTACTTGCAGAGTTTTTTATTAAAATAAATGAATCGATGAAGAACATGAAAGATTCTAAAATGGTTGTAGGGATGCATCCTGATATTAATGAAAAAGTCGAAAAAGAGGGATAAAAATGTATCAAGAAAATAAAGATGATTTAAAACAATGGCTATTAAGTAATATTACTGACCTACTAGTAAATGAAGATACTAAGCCAGAAGAAAGAAAAATCCTACTTGATGCAAAGCATGAGTTAGAAAATGGTGAATCAGCTAATTATGTCTGCAACTTAATTCGAGTTGGTCTTGATCCATTAAGCTGGCAGGGTAAATTGTCACATGATGTGATGAAGTTTCATTATGCAATTACTAGTGATGCTCGTCCCGTATCAGCTAAAGCAGGTGCATGTGGTGGTGCTGCCTTAGGAATGGCTTTTTCAGGTCTTATGGGCAAATAATTATTGATTCAAAAGGGAGATTAAGCGCCATATTTTGCTTAATCTCCCTTATTTTTTACCAAATAAGTCTAAAAAACGACCGAATCTGTCACTTTTGTTTATTGACCTTCAATTTGTGGCACAATATTTTTATGAAAGAGAAAACTTGATGAACAATAAAAACTCTAAACCTAAATTTTCAGGTTTAAATATGCTAATTTCAATTTTAATTGGCTGGGCGATTTTTTTCTTTGGGGCCTGGGCCTGTATGAAATTTAGCTCGGAATTTTTTGCTATGCCTCGCTTTATTGCAGTGATTATAGTTTCTATAGCTGGGGCGGTAGTGATCGGACCAGCTATCTATGGCTTTTTATACTTGGGGAGAAAAAAGTAAATACTAAAAGATGTTGACAAATTGACTAATAAATATTAGTGTATTAGTTAAGTAGTACAGAAAGGACGTGTAAACATGCTGGTAATGAAAATAATTTTTAACGTGCTAATCGCATATTTGGTAATTTGCACAGTAATTTCAATCATTAGAACTGTAGGTGCCAAACGCGAAGAGTGGCATGTTTACAACGGCCAGGGCATGAGCTTCAATCAAGCTTTCGTCAGATACTTCATTGAAGATGCGACTCTGGGTCAAGTGACGATATAGCGGGGGATAGATCAATGCTTTACTTAGTATATATTTTAATCGGTATGTTAATTGTCTTGGGTGTTAATTTGTTAATCACTGCATTTTGGGCTTTACATGATATGTATGTGAAAAAAGAAAATGCAGATTTACCTACTTTTAAAAAGTATTTTGTGAAAAACAATAATATTCCAACTAAGATGTCGGATTTATTTAACTAGAAACTGTCGTAAGGCAGTTTTTTTATTTTCATATTTTGTGTAATAGTTATTTAAATGAAACTCGATACTATCGCATTTTAAAGTGAGGTAGTATGGAAATTTGCTTTTTTAGATAAAAAAATCTTCAGTTCTTGTTTTTGACACCGCTTACAAAAGCGGATACATTAGTTAATATAGGATGTTTCAATTTGGAAAGAAGTGTCAAAGATGGACTTTAAAAAATTAACTGCAACAGATATAGATAATTTGAGTAAATTTATCTCAGATCCAGAGCGATTCATTACTAAGCCAACTGTTCATTGGGATCATGACCAATTTAAGACGGTTAGAGCAATGCCTGACTTGGTAATTCAACCTGAAACTAATGAAGAAGTCGAAAACGTTGTTAAATATGCAAGTGATCATCATATTCCTATCGTTCCGCGTGGTAATTCGACTGGTCTAATGGGTGGCAATTTAACCGTTGAAGGTGGCATTTCACTGGATATGGTGAAAATGAATAAGGTTTTGGAATACGAGCCAGAAAGTCTAACGATGACTGTGCAAGCAGGTATTCGGTTGAAAGATATTGAAGAATATTTAGCCAATAAACCATTTACTTATATGCCAGCTCCAGCAATGCATTGGGCTACAATTGGTGGTAATGTGGATACTAACGCCGGTGGGTTGAAAGCAATTAAATATGGCGTTACTCGAGAACATATCCGCGAATTGAAGGTTGTTTTAACCGATGGTAAGCTCTATAAATTTGGCGCTAAGGCAGTTAAGTCCTCATCAGGTTATTCGTTAAAAGACCTGATCATTGGCTCAGAAGGGACTTTAGGTGTAGTAACTGAAGTTACCATGCGTTTATATCCACGTCCTAAACAATCGATCAATGCAATTATTCCGTTTCCTACTTTGGATGATGCGATTAAATCAGTGCCAGCAATTTTAGCTTCAGGTGTAGTGCCAACTACTGTTGAATTCATGGGTAGAAAGGTCATTAGTCTCTGGGAAAAGTATTACGATGAAAAATTCCCGATTGCAAATGGCGATGGCTTCATTATTCTAGGGCTTGATTCTTTAACTAAAGAGGAATTGGATGCGGAATTAAAGCTTGCCCTTGCAGCAACGAAGAAGTTTAAAGCAGCTGATGCGGTAATTTTAGATGCTAATTCAGAGGAAGCAAAGAAGATTTGGACTTGTCGGGAAGCATTGCTTTTGGCTATTCAAAAGTCTACGCCAAAGATGGATGAAGTTGATATTTGTGTGCCAATTAATCATATTCCTGATGTTTTGCATAGAGTTGATGAATTGGAACAAGAGGTTGGTATGCGAATTCCTAACTTTGGTCATGCCGGCGATGGTAATTTACATATTTATCTTTGCTCAGATGCAATGAGTGACGAAGAGTTTGAGCAAAAGAGTCATTATGTGATTACCGAACTTTATAAGACAGCTAAAGCTTTGGATGGAAATATGTCTGGCGAGCATGGTATTGGTTATGCCCGCAAAGATTGGTTTGAGGATTTCTATGGTCATGATTACACTGAACTTTTGAGAAAGATCAAGCATGTTTTTGATCCAAATTATGTTTTGAATCCAGATAAGATTTTTCCAATGGAATAAATTAAATAAAACTGCCGTAAGGCAGTTTTTTTGTATTTAAATACAAAAATTTTTGAAGGTGTTTTTTCTGGTATGACCCAATTGATTAGCTTATTGTGCTAAAATTGAAAGCGAATACATAACTTTTGATTTTTTAGAGGTAAATTATGATTAATCAACTTACTGATTTTACTAAAGATGGACAAAAAATTACCTTAAACTATGAGAATGGACCAATGATTTTGACCGTGTTAACACCGGAAATTATGCGATTCTTTCAAGATCGAGGTAATGCTAGCAATTCTTATGCTATCGAAGGCGATAAAGAAATTAAAACTGATTTTACAGTTAAAAATAAAGGCGATCATATTGAAATAGCTACGGCTAAGTTGATAGTAAAAGCTTATGATGATGAAAAAATTGACGTCTTTGATGAACAAGGCAATCCATTGGTCGTAGATTATCGGGGGAAAAGAACCCCAATTGACCGACAGATGGATGAGGAACATTTGAAGCTGGCTGAATCTGAAGGCCATGATGTGGATAAATTACTGGGAAAGCATGACGCCGATTATTATGAAGTGGTCAAGTCACTAGCAGATGACGAAGAATTTTATGGCTTGGGTGATAAAACCGGCTATTTGAATAAACGCCACTATGCTTATGATAATTGGAATACTGACAATCCTGATCCGCAGGTCGAAAGCTTCACCCGTTTGTATAAGTCGATTCCAATTTTACTAGGATTAAAAAATGGTCATCCTTACGGTATCTTTTTTGACAATACTTACCGTAATCATATTGACTTAGGTAAGGAAAGCAACAATTATTATTACTATTCAGCTGATAATGGTAATTTAGATTATTATGTTATTGGTGGGGCCTCACTCAAGGCGGTTGTCACGAATTATACCTACTTAACAGGCCGTGTACCAATGCCACAGAAGTGGACTCTGGGCTATCAGCAATCGCGCTGGGGCTATAGTGTTAGCCAAAAGCAGGTAGAAAAAATTGCGGAAAATCTGCGTAAATATGATTTGCCTTGTGATGTCTTGCATCTTGATATTGATTACATGAAGGGCTATCGTGTCTTTACTTGGCGCAAGGATACTTATGAAGCTCCAGAAGAGTTTATTAAAAAAATGCGTAAATTGGGCTTCAGGATTATTACTATTATTGATCCGGGCGTAAAAAAAGATGATGCTGATTATAAAATTTATCAAGAAGGTATTGAAAAGGGCTATTTCGTTAAGGCAGCAGATGGTACTGTTTATGTAAATGAAGTTTGGCCGGGGGATGCGGTATTTCCAGATTTCGGTCGCCAGAAAGTTCGCCAATGGTGGGCTAAAAATTGCAAATACTTAGTTGACTTGGGCGTTAGTGGCATTTGGGATGATATGAATGAACCTGCTTCATTTAGAGGTGAAATTCCAGGCGATGTTGTTTTCCATAATGAAGAAGAAGCTTCAACGCATAACAAGATGCACAATGTTTATGGTCACAACATGGCTAAGGCAACTTATGAGGGTTTGAAAAAGTATTCAGGTAAGCGGCCATTTGTAATCACGCGTGCAGCATATGCCGGAACTCAAAAGTTTTCCACAGTCTGGACGGGTGATAACCAAAGTTTGTGGCCACATGTGCAAATGATGATTCCGCAATTATGTAATTTGGGTCTGAGTGGCTTCAGCTTTGCTGGTACTGACATTGGCGGCTTTGGAGCTGATACAACGCCAGAATTATTAACACGTTGGATTGAGGGAGCATTGTTTAGTCCGCTTTATAGAAACCATGCGGCACTTGGTACGCGCTCACAAGAACCATGGGTCTTTGGTGAATCAACTTTATCGATATACCGTAAGTATTTGAAGTTACGCTACCGCTTTATTCCTTATTTATATGATGAATTCTACCGTGAAACTCAGACTGGGCTACCAGTTATGCGGCCGTTGGTCTTAAATTATGAAAATGATCCACATGTGTATAACTTAAACGATGAGTATATGGTAGGCGAGGACATTTTGACAGCTCCAGTTGTCCAGCAAGGTCAAACTAAGCGTGCGGTGTACTTACCTAAAGGTGAATGGATTGACTTCTGGAACGGTGTAGAGTATTCAGGTGGGAATACAATTTTAGTTGATGCTCCAATTGATAAATTACCGCTATTTATTAAAAAAGATACGATTCTACCGTGGGGTAAGGAAGTCGACCATATTTCTGATGAACCGGATAAAGATATGACATTCAGAGTATTTGGTAATGGCGGCAAGTATAGACACTATCAGGATAACGGCGTTGACTTTGAGTATCAAAAAGGCGAGTATAACTTGTACGATATTGAAGTTGATCATGATCAAGTGACGGTCAAATTAGCGCATCATGGCTATGCACATGAATATCAACGAATTATAGTTGAATTAGCTGATCGTAAAGTAGTATTTAACTACTGCGAAGGCGAATATACAGAAGCATAATTTAAATAACAGGAATAACCCCAAATAACAGGGTTATTCCTGTTATTTTTGTTTTTTATTGTATTATTCTAAAAATATTTTTGTTGGATAAAACGTTGATTTATCAAGCTTTATGAAGGATGGCTTACGTGAAGAGAGAAATAAGTGATTGAGAGGTAATAACGATGATGACTGAATTAACTACTGAAACTGAATTAAGATTTAACGTAAAGACTATTTCAACTGAAAACATGATTAACATGCTTGAAGAAGACGGTTGGAAGCAAGAATCAATGCATTTTGCAGAAAACAAGATCTCAGCTAACGCAATGGCATCAATGCTTGAAGATTTAGGTTGGAAAGAAAACTAAGAGTCAAAATAACAAAAAAATCTAACTACGATGCAGTAGTAAGTCACATCGCATTATCAATCAACTAAGAGAGCTAGCATGGAAAATATTCCATGCTAGTTTTTTTATTGTGGAAATTATATATCTGCTTTTATTGCAAAAAAATATTTAATTATTGTATTGCAATTACAAATTATCGTAATACAATAATTAATGAAAAGAGTATTAAACGAAAGAGAGGGAGAAAAATGAAAAAGTTTGTTTTAAATTTGCTTACGGTAATAACGTGGATTTATCAAGTGCTTTGTGTATTTAGCATTGTTACGTTTGTTTTAGCAGGTGGCTTCACAATTTTTGTATTATCACAGCCCGGAGCTGGTGCAGAAATAAGTAAAGGCATGAGTGATGAACTCGGTGTCCAGTTCAGTAGTACATGGATATGGCTAATGCTAGGGATGTTTTGCCTTTTCATTGTTGCCATGGTCGCTCAGTTTCTCATTTGTGGTTACGCACGATTGATTATTAAGAACATTAAACAAGAGATTTATTTTGCAGTAAAAAATTTACAACTGCTGAAAAAACTATTGATTTCAGTATCTGTTTACACAGTCGCAACGATAATTTTCTATATTGGGATTTACAGTAACTACGCAACTTTAACTAAGATTGCTAAAACTTCATCCGTTGACATGATTTATCCAACCAGTATTACTAATAGCTTGTTCTTCCTAGCAATTTTGTACGTAGTTTACCTAGTCTTCAAATATGGGATGAAGGTTCAAGAAGACGCAGATTCAATTATTTAATAGGAAGTGATATAGGTGATTGAAGTGACACTAGATTTTATGCTTTTGAAGCGAAAGATGTCTTCAAAGGAGTTGGCAGAGAAGGTTGGCATCACGCCGGCTAACCTGTCAATCCTAAAGACAGGAAAGGCGCATGGCGTTCGCTTCGACACGTTGAGCAAGATCTGTGAAGTCTTGGATTGTCAACCAGGGGATTTATTAGCTTATAAAAAAGATGAAGAATAAAATGCAAAATCAGTCCGAAAAATGACAGAATTGGACGGTTTTACCTTTTACATGAATGATAGGGATATGATTAATTTAAAAGGATAAAAGATTATTTCCTGGGAGATAATCGCTGAATTAGAGGAAAGAAAAATGCTGTACTTAATTTATATTGTGTTCGGCTTACTGATTGTTTTAGCCGTTAATTATGCCGTTACAGCATTCTTAGCTGTTCATGATTTGCTTAAAAATAGAGAAAAAGATCAATTAAGTTTTGGGGATGCATTCAAGAAATACTTCGCCAAGAACAACAACATTCCGACTAAGTTTTCGGATTTGTTTAATTAAAAATGAAAGACAAATTTCCTTGAGGTAACAAGAATGAATAACGAAAAATTTGCTCGTGAAAACAAGAGAATTATTAAGGGCATGGGAATTGGAGCAATTGCGGGTCCGCTGGTTTTCTTAGGGATAATGTATGTTAAAAATCATGGTCCACTTCAGGCTTGGCAGATTATTGCATCTATTGCAATTGGATTCGCTTTTGGCTTGATAATTGGCGGCATTATTTCTGCTAACTTGGCCGTTAGCAAGACAGTAGATTCAAAGATTCCATGGCAGAAGAAAGTGTTGAAACTTGCTCCTCAAGTTATTGGTACAGGAGTAGTGGTTGCTGCAGCTAGTGTAGTGATTACTTTAGTAACCAATTGGGGGTCAGTTGATATTGTAAAAACAATTTTTTCAACCGATACTTTATGGCAGTTCTTTGACGGTGTACTTCTAGGTCTAATAACCATTAGATAAAAAGTTGAGGGATAGATCATGTTAGAAAAAGCTAAAAAACAATTCACTGGTGCTGTGATTTTCTCTGTTATTGCACTAATTGTCGCAATTTTTAGTATTAAATGGTACAACTTGAAAATTATGTATCGTTATTGTTATCTTGTTGATCTGGTTAGGCTATACAAGTATCGGATATTTTAAGCTTAAAGCAGAAAATGATAGCGACAATTATTAGTATATGTACCACATAATTCCCATAGCAGAAGTTAAAAAGGAATGAATGCCATGAAAAATACAGTTATTTCTATAATTATGATAATTGTTATAGTAATTACACTATGTTGGTTAGTTACTATTCCCCAGGTAATGCGGAACAAAACATCAGATGGTTATCAACTAAGATTTATTAGGAAATCTACTAAGGTATATCCTCATTTTTGGCAAGCATATTGGCGGCAAGCACTGCTGAATATTTTGGATGTGCTTGCATTCTTTGGCGATAATTATTCTTAGATATTCAATCAATAACATATAAAAGTTGAGGAAAAGCTCATGTTAAAAATAGAACACCTAAATAAAAGCTTCGGGTCAACACAGGTTTTGTTTGATGTTAGCTTCAATGTGTCAGATAGACGTATTCTCGGACTGGTTGGTAAAAATGGGTCGGGTAAGTCGACGATCTTTCATAGTATTTTGAAATTCGTTGATTATGACGGTCAGATTAGTATTGATGGACATTCTTTCAACGCTAAAGATTATGACAATATTGGCTATCTGCCTGAAGAGCGAAGTTTGATGCCTAAATTAACTATTGAAGATCAGGTAGTGTTTTTAGCTAGCCTTAAAGGGATGCCGGCTAAAAAGGTAAAAGAAGAATTGCCTGATTGGTTATCACGCTTAGCTGTTAAAGGGATCCCAATGGATAAGATTAAGTCTTTGTCTAAAGGTAACCAACAAAAAGTACAGATGATTGCGACTTTAATTCATCAACCTAAATTGATTATTTTAGATGAACCATTCAGTGGACTAGATCCTGTTAATGTCGATCTACTGAAGCAGCTGATTTTGGAAGAAAAAAGAAAAGGCGCTACAATCATTTTTTCTGATCATGATATGCGTAACGTGGAAGAATTGTGCGATGACGTCGTAATGATCAATGATGGGCATATCGTCTTGAATGGCCCAGTAAATGAAATTAAGAACAGCTTTGGTTTAACTCGAATTTTTGTCAGGACAGACAAAAGTGCTGCTGAATTATCAGCCTTGCCAGGTGTAAAAGATGTAATTTTGCAAAACAATGGAATGAAGCTGCTTATTCTTGCAGACGAAAAATATGGTAAGGATATTTTTAACCAACTTTCGGCCGGTCAATATATCCAGACTTTTGACCAGGAACCTCCAACTTTAGACGAAATTTTCAAGATGAAAGCAGGTGCTCGTCATGAATAAGATCTGGCTTGTCGCTAAAGAAACCTACCGTAGAGAAGTGAAAACTTGGTCATATTTGTTGATGATTTTAGCACCGTTTCTGCTCGTCTTCTTTTCATTTGTTATCGGAATGGTATCAGCTGGCGGTAGTGATGACAACTATGTCGGGGTAGTTACTTCTAATTCTGCCTTAAAGCAAGCAATTAAAAAGTCAGAAGACTTTGACAACTATAGCACTGAAGCTAAGGCTAAAAAGGCGTATAAAGATGAAGATATCGATGGCTATGTTTTAATTGAACAAAAGAATAATCAATTAGCTGCAACTTACTATAGTGATGAAAAAATGGACAGTGATCTAAAATCAGAGCTGCTAACGAGCCTAAACACCGCCCAGCAACAATTGAATTTAAGTAAGGCCAAGCTAACGACAAAACAGACTCAGTCTTTAGCTACGCGGGCGCAATTTAAGCAACAAGTTAAGCATGTTGAGAAGAAGAGCTTTGACAATGATCCTGTTAAGCAAATTTCCTTCTGGGTTTTGCTGATTATCTTGTACATGCTTGTGATCACTTATACGCAAGTAACAGCACAAGATATCGCTACGGAGAAGGGTACCAAGATAATGGAAGTAATCTTTTCGAGTATGCCAGGTGGCGATTATTTCACTGGGAAGATTTTAGGTATTTTTGGTGAAATTATTACCCAAGTGTTAATTTATGTTGTTGGTTTTGTGGCAGTTTATTGCGCGGCCCCATACATCGATGGCTTTAGCGATTTATTTGGACAGTATAAGCCGATGATTGATCAAGCAATTGGCAATCTGGCTTCTTGGGGATTGGTGTTTACGATAATCGGCTTGGTATTGTTTATTATCTTTGCAGCTTTCTGTGGCGCTTTGGTTGCTAAAAGCGAGAATGCCAACAAAGCGGTGGGACCACTATCTACATTGATGTTGATCGGGTTCTTGTTCACAGTCAATATGCAATCAGGTGGGGATACGATTTTTACTAAAGTATTATCGTACATCCCGTTTCTATCATCATTTGTAATGCCAGCTAGAGTAATTATGGGTAACGCAACTAATTTAGAGGCAGCTATCTCTGCTTTAATTGCTTTAGCCGCTACAGTAGCGTCATTTATCTGGATTAGAAAAATCTATCCAAACTTGATTTTGCAAACAGATGATGTCGGCCCATGGCAAAACTTTAAGCGTAGCTTGAAAGGCTAGACAAAATATATTTAATAGTAAAACGCGCTGAATCAATAATGATTCGGCGTGTTTTGTTTTAGCAAGGTTAATAGATCTTTGGTTCTCTTTCTTAGTCATCTTTACGGATTCTTAGTCAAATAGGGTAAAACGACTAAGAATAATTCCAAATGACGAAGAAAAGATGTCGTTTCAATCAAAAAACGGCATCTTTTTTGCATATAAATGAATTTTATTGAACGATAATAAATAAAAATGACATTTTTTGAATAAAAATGATTGATTTTGGAGGAGAAAGCGAATACAATATTTATCGAGGTGAGAATGATGCTGACTCAGGAGCGCCAAAGCTTAATCGAAGACTATGTTAATCAACACGAGTTATGTCGCGTAAGTGAATTATGTGACTTAACCGCAACATCTGAATCAACTATCCGTCGAGATCTAATTCAGATGGAAAAAAATGGGATCCTTAAGCGTGTTCATGGCGGTGCCCAATCAGTTAAACATTTTTCTCGTGATGTATCACAAAACGTTCGCTTCAGTTTGAATCATGACGCAAAAATCACTATTGCTAGATATGCCGTGCAGAATTTTGTTCGTCCAGGTGACAATGTCTTCATTGATGCAGGAACAACAACTTATGAGATGGTACCATTTTTAGCAGAGGTTGCTAACGTCAAGATTATTACTAATGGTGTAGAGACTGCTTTATGCAGTTTAAATCACGGAATTAACACAATTCTAATTGGCGGTGAAGTTAAGGACGATACGCATGCTGTTATAGGTCAGACCGCCTTAAGTCAGATTAAGGCAATGAATTTTTCAGCTAGCTTCGTTGGTGCTAATGGAATTGAAAAAAATGGCAATCTAACTACACCTGATCCAGAGGAAGCTGCGGTTAAGGCAGCCGAAATCAAACAGGCAAGACACGCTTATGTATTAACCGATAATAGTAAAATCGGTGAGCGTAACTTTGCTGTGTTTGCCAATACAAGTGACGTGATTGTGGTAACTGATCAACTAAAACCAGGTCAAAAACGGTCATTACCAGTCGGTATTGAATTAGAGGAGGCAAAATAGGATGATTTATACAGTAACTGTTAATCCAGCGCTTGACTATGTTCTTCAATTAGAAAAAGTTAACCGCGGAGAAGTTAACAGAACTAACAATGATTCATTTTTAGCAGGGGGTAAGGGAATTAACGTTTCTCAAATCCTTAACCAATTAAATGTTGATAATACGGCATGGGGCTTCGTAGGTGGCTTCACTGGTAAGGAATTGGTTCGTCAATTGAATCAAAAGAGAATTGAAAGTGACTTCGTTACTATTTCAGATAACACTCGTGTGAATGTTAAGATCCACGCTGAAAAGGAAACTGAAATTAACGCGGCTGGTCCTAACATTACCGACCAAGAAATCACTGCTTTTAAGGATCGTTTAAACGATTTAAAGAAGGGCGACATTGTAGTAATGAGCGGTTCTCTTACTCCAAGCCTTCCAACTGATTTCTATCAATCATTGCTTCCTACTATTAAAGAAGCAGGTGCAGAATTTGTTGTTGATACTACTGGACAAGCTTTACTTGATACTTTGGCATATAAGCCACTAGTAATTAAGCCTAACCACCATGAATTAGCAGACTTGTTTGGCGTAACTTTTGATTCAAGTGATGTGATGCTTGAATACGCACAAAAGCTTTTAGATAAGGGTGCTCAAAATGTGATGGTTTCTATGGCTGGTGAAGGTGGTTTCCTTCTTACCAAGGATCATGTTTACCATGCTAAGGGTGCTGTTGGTACTGCTGTTAACTCAGTTGGTGCAGGTGATTCAATGATTGCCGGCTTCGTTGGTACCTACTACAAGACCCAAGATCCTAAGGAAGGCTTCAGAATTGGAATGGCTTGTGGTGCCGCTACCGCCTTTACTAAGGATATTGCAGTTAAGAGCCAAATTGATGCTGTTCTTCCACAAATCAAAGTTGAGCAAATTTCTTAATAAAAAACGAGGGGAAAAATATGAGAATCAAGGATATTTTAAGCCCTGACTCCATGATTATGGAGCTTAAGGCTAAGAACAAAGAAGATGCCATTAAAGAAATGGCTGACCTTGAAGTAGCAACTGATATCGTTAACGACGAAGATGCTTTTATTAAGTCAATCTGGGCACGTGAAAACGAATCAACTACTGGTATTGGTGGCGGAATTGCGATGCCTCACGCACGTAACAAATCTATTAACAAGGCACGCGTATTATTCGCCAAGAGTAAGGAAGGAATTGACTATAATTCACTTGATGGCCAACCAGTTCACTTATTCTTCATGATTACTGCACCAGATGGTGCTGACAATACTCACCTTCAAGCATTAGCAAAACTTTCAGGTTTGTTAATTGATCCTGATTTAGTTGAAGCTTTGAAGAATACTAAGACTCCTAAAGAAGTTATCGATCTTTTTGAAAAGGCTGAAGCTAAAAAAGACGAAGAAGACAAGAAGGCAGCTGAAGCTAAGAAGGCTAAGGAAGCTGCTAAGGCTCAAGGTACAAGTGATGACGACAACAAGCCATTGATTGTTGGTGTTACTGCATGTATTAACGGTATTGCCCACACTTACATGGCTCAAGAAGCCTTGATTAAGGAAGGTAAGAAGCGCGGCATCGAAGTTAGAATTGAAACTAACGGTTCAGAAGGGGTTAAGGATAAGTTGACTCCTGATGAAATCAAGCGTGCTAAAGGTGTTATTATCGCTTCTGATAAGAAAGTTGATATGCCACGTTTTGACGGCAAGCACTTAGTTAACCGTCCTGTTGTTGATGGAATTAACAAGCCAGGCGAATTGATTGATGACATTATGGGTGGTAAGGCTGATGTTTACCGTGCAAGTGCTCAAGACAAGTCAACTGAATCTTCATCAACTGAGAAGCCAGGTTTGTGGGCAGGTATCTACAAGAACTTGATGAATGGTATTAGTCACATGCTTCCATTCGTTATTGGTGGTGGTATCTTAATGGCCATCTCATTCATCGTAGAAAACTACATGGGTGGCGCTAAGACTCCTGCTTTCATCTTTTTAAACAATGCTGGTAACTTGGCATTTGCCTTCATGGTTCCAGTTTTGGCAGCCTATATCGCTGAATCAATCGGTGATTTGCCAGCCTTAATGCCAGGTTTTGTTGGTGGTTACATGGCCTCTATTGTTAACGGTCAATTCCAAGTTAACGTTCAAGCTCACGCAACTTCACCAGCCGGCTTCTTAGGCGGTATTGCTGCTGGTTTTATTGCTGGTTACTTGATGGTTGGTTTGAAGAAAGTATTTGCTAAATTACCTCGTTCTGTTGAAGGTATGAAGCCAATGCTGTTCTATCCAATTTTAGGATTGCTCTTTATTGCAGCAATTATGTTCTACATCATTAACCCAATCTTTAGTGGCATTAACTTTGCTATTACTCATTTCTTGAACGGAATGGGTACTGGTAACTTGGTACTTTTGACCACTATCCTTGCCGGAATGATGTCAATCGATATGGGTGGTCCTTTCAACAAGGCTGCTTATGTCTTCGCTTCAGGTGCATTTGCTAACGACCCTCACTCAGCTACTGCTGCTATCTTGATGGCTGCTGTAATGGTGGGTGGTATGGTTCCACCATTTGCTACTGCAATTGGTACTACATTCTTCAAGAACAAGTACACTGTAGAAGAACGTCGTGCCGGTGTTTCTAACTGGGTATTAGGCTTCTCATTCATTACTGAAGGTGCTATTCCATTTGCTGCTGCTGACCCAGGTCGTGTAATTCCATCATGTATCATTGGTTCAGCTGTTGGTGGTGCTTTAGTTGGTTTATGGCACGTTGGTGTCCCAGCTCCTCACGGTGGTCTTTGGGTATCACCACTTGCTGGTAACATCGGTGGTCCAAGCCACATCTTATTCTACTTCTTAGCAACGATTATTGGTTCAATTGTTGCTGGTTTGATCATGAGTTTCTGGAAGAAGAACGTTAAGGACGCCCCTAACGAATAAAAAGAGTAAAATAATTTCAGTTATTGATCAAAAATTAACACAATACGTAAAAAAACGTATTATAATATAAATATCTTGATGATCTCTACTTAAATCAAGATACTCTGTTATGTTTTGCGCTACCTTCGGGTAGCGTTTTTTTGTGCCAAAATATACGCTATAATAAATTAAAAAGGATGAATGGGTGAAGAGAGTGGACGAGCAAATTATTCGGATTACTAGGGCGTTGAATCATCCGATTAGAATTCAAATTCTTTATTATCTAAATGATCACCAAAAAAGCAGCGTTAATAACTTAGTTAAGCAATTCGACGTGAGCCAGCCGGCTATTTCACGTCATTTAAGGATTCTAGAAGAAGCAAAGCTAGTTAAGAGTGAACGAGTTAAGCAAGAGCGTTATTACAGCTTAGAAGACACGCACGTGATTAAGATTTTGGATGTTTTGCGGCAGCACGTGAAGGAAGAATTTTAGTCGGGTTTGACAATTATATAAAAATATGTTTATATAATAATGTAATTTTAGAACAAAGCATTGAATAAAATTCAGCAAAATTTTATTGACTTAAATTAGCGGTAGCATCAGGCTTGTGCAGCTCTGGTGCTATTTGTGTACTCTGAAAACAGTTGACATAAGCTCAAAACTAGCTTATTCTAACTTTTAATTAGAGAATTTTTGCTGAGTTTTCTAATTAAATGCTTTTTTATTTTGCACAAGGAGGATTTTTATGCAAAATTTCAAATCTAAAATTACCAAGTTGTTTTCTATTTTAGGATTAGTTAGTGTACTGGCTTTAGTTGTTTCGGCATGCTCAAATAAGAAGTCAGCTAGCGATTCAGATAAGATTAACATAGTAACGACCACAAATGTTTATTCCGATATCGCTAAGAATATTGTAGGTAAATACGGTAGCGCTAAGGCGATTATTAATAATAGCAGCACCGATCCCCATGACTTTGAACCAACTACTGCCGATGCCAAGGAGTTGACTAAGGCTAATATTATTGTGGCTAACGGCTTAGGCTACGATTCTTGGATGAATAAGTTAGCTAGTTCAGTCAATAAAAAGCCGGTCTTAGTTGGTGAAGACTTGATGGGCTTGAAGAGGGGAGATAATCCTCATATTTGGTACAATTTAAGTATGCCAACTAAATATGTTGATTATATAGTTAAACGCTTGTCTAAGCTCGACAAGAAGCATGCAGCTTACTTTAAGGCTAATGGTGAAAAGTACCTAGCTAAAGTTGCGCAAATTAAGCAACTTGTAAAGACTGACAAGAAAAATAGTAAGCCGGTCTTTGTTAGTGAGCCAGTCTTTGATTATGCTTTGAAAGAAGCAGGCTACAAGATTGGTGACAAGGACTTTGAAGAAGCCATCGAAAATGGTACTGACCCAAGTCCAAAGATGATCAACAAGATGAATGATGAAATTAGAGCAAAGAAGATCGCTTTCTTTGTTAATAATACGCAAGCAAGCAGCTCAACTGTGAAGTCATTTGTAAAATTGGCTAAGGAAAATAATATTCCAGTGTTGAATGTACGCGAAACAATTCCTAACCATACTACTTACTTAGCTTGGATGAAGGAAAACTACCAAAATTTGGCTAAGATAGAAAAATAAATTTTAGTCAAGCAGGGGGTGTGATGAGTGATTTTAGAAGTAAATAATCTCTCGATGAAATTTGATACCAAGACTGTTTTTCAAGATTTAAATTTTGAACTTGAAGCTGGGTCGATGACGGCACTACTTGGACCAAATGGAACGGGGAAGACTACTTTAATTAAGATTTTGATGGGGATGCTAAAGCCGACTGGGGGCAACTTTAAGTTTGATAAGAATGTCAGACTAGGTTATGTGCCTCAATTTCGCAATATCGATGCGGAATATCCTTTATCAATTCGCGCCTTTATTGGCTTGAACGCTCCTTTATTTAAAACTAAAAAGGTGAGAGAGCAGATCGACCATCAATTGGCAGAAACACATTTGAGTCAAATTCAAAATACCCGCATGGGTGAAGCCTCCGGTGGACAAAAACAACGGGCATACCTGGCTCAGGCTCTACTTGATCATCCCAATATGATCATCTTAGATGAAGCAACAGCTAGCCTAGATCCGGCTGCTAAGGAAGAATTGATGGGATTAATCAAGCACCTGAATCGTGAACACAAAATTACCGTTTTGTTTGTCACTCATGATATTCCTTTAGCTAAAAAGTATATGACTGATTATCTATATTTAAATAAGGGAACGATCAGGCAAGGAAAGATGGATAAATTTAAGGAGGATTTCGAATAATGTTTCAATACGAATTTATGCGTTATGCCTTCTTAGCTAGTACATTCATTGCGATTACCTGTGGCGTGGTCGGTGTATATGTAGTAGCACGGAGTTATGCTTTTTTAGCTCACACACTGTCAGAAATCGGCTTTGCTGGAGCAGCTTTTGCCGTCTTTATCGGCATTGCACCGTTATGGGGGATGCTACTATTTACCTTGCTCGGTTCAATTGGAGTAGGAGAATTGTCCTTGCACAGCGATCAAAAAGAATCGTCAGTTAGTGCGATCTCAGCTCTGTTTATTGGGCTAGGTGTGCTGTTCTTAGCCATTTCTGGATCAAATAGCCGTTACGCTACTAATATTCTGTTTGGTAGTATCATCGGTGTTGATAAACAAGGCGTGATTCAGCTAGTGGTTTTGTCAATTCTAGTTTTACTATTAATTATTTTGGTAGCTCGAAGCTTGAATTTTGACTCATTTGACCATATCGGTGCCGTTGCACATGGTGTACATACTGGCTGGGTTGGTATTGCTTTCTTGGTAGCCTTGGCTATGTCAGTTGCTATCGGTGCCCAGATTGTTGGTTCATTGCTAGTCTTCATTCTATTGACATTGCCATCTTCAACGGCGCGCTATATTGGTAAAACAATACCAGCAATGATCAGTTGGTCCGTGTTTTTCGCTTTAGTTGGCGTGTGGGCTGGACTGTATCTCGGCTTTATCACCAACTGGCCGGTAACTTTCTTTATTGCAACGATCGAAGTGGTAATTTACTTAATCGCTTATGGTATTCACGTAATTAAACATCGCTAAAAAAACAGAAGTCAGGCTGAATTCGGTCTGGCTATTTTTTTACGCAAAAAAAGAACTACTCTATTCCACGGAGTAGTTCAAACATGATGTGAGAAATTTTACTTTCCATTAATTGTTATATAGTTTGTTGGTTAAACTTGCAAGTGAAATTTGTGAAAATTGTAATTTTAACTAAAATTTTGTGTCTTATTTTAACTTTTTACCCAAATCATGATTAAATAATATAGTACAACACTTTTGATGATGGAGGATTTTGATGTGGATTAGATTTGCGATCGCATTGTTGCCGATCGTTTGGTTGATTATTTCGCTGGGAGTTATGCGAATGCCAGCTGCACGCGCTTGTGTCATTGGCTTAATTTTGACGATGGTGTTAGCAGTCTTTAGTTTTAAATTACCGGTGCTAGATACGGCAAGTGGGGCGCTAGAAGGCATTATCATGGGCATTTGGCCGATTATGTTTGTTATTGTCATGGCTTTGTTTGCATATAACGTTACTACAGAATCTGGCGGTATGGAAACTATTCAAAATATGCTGGCGACGATTTCAACCGATAAGCGGATTATTGTTTTGATTATTGCTTGGGGATTTGGTGGCTTTTTAGAATCAATCGCTGGCTTTGGAACCGCGGTAGCAATTGCGGCAGGAATATTGATTGCCTTTGGCTTGGATCCGATTCGCGCATCAGTCATTAGTTTGATTGCTAATACAACTGCGACGGCTTTTGGTGCAATTGGATTACCAGTTTTAACTTTAGCTGAAGTGACGGGTCTACATCAAGAAAAACTATCCTTCATCGTGACATTGCAATTATCTATTTTGGTAATACTGGTACCATTTATTTTAGTTATCTTGACTGAAGGCAGCATTAAGGCAATTAAAGGTGTAGGCTTTATTACATTGATGTCAGGACTGGGAATGGCTATTCCCCAGGTAATAGCTGCAAAATTTGTAGGGGCAGAATTGCCTGCAATTGTTGGCTCATTGTGTTCAATTGCGATTACAGTCTTATTAACTAGATGGCATGATGATGAAGAAGAGCCAGATGTTTTACGCCCACATGCTAAGGAAATGCTCAAGGCGTGTACACCATTTATTTTGGTCTTTATCTTTGTGATCTTTGCTTCTTCATTAGTTCCAGCTGTCAATGATGTACTTAATAAAGTAACCACTAATCTTGTTGTTTATACAGGAAAGAACCCAAATACATTGTCAATTAGTTGGTTATCTTCTCCTGGAACATTAATTTTTGTAGCTACATTAATTGGTGGGGCGATTCAGGGCATCAGTTTGAAGAAAATGATACAGATTTTGGGGCAATCAATTAAGAGCGTGTGGAAAACGACGATTACGGTTTGTGCGATTGTGGGCTTAGCTAAAGTAATGGTTTATGCTGGTATGACGAATGCATTAGCAGTGGCCTTGGTTGGCCTTTTAGGACCAGTTTATCCATTGTTTGCGCCGTTAATTGGTGCACTAGGAACATTTTTAACAGGATCTGCTACATCAGCTAATGTTTTATTTGGTAATTTGCAGTATACTGCAGCAACGGACTTAGGCGTAAGTAAATACTGGGTTGTAGCCTCGAACATGACAGGGGCCACGGCAGGGATGCTTTCACCGCAGAATATTGCAGTAGCGACCGGCTCAATTAATCGTGAGGGAGACGAAGGCGAGATCCTAAAAGAAACGGTCAAGTGGGGCGGTTTGTATTTGGTAGTCTGCTGTGTCTTCTTGTATATAGTTGGCTTAGTTGCCGGGATGATATAAGTGAAAAAATAAGAGCTAGTAGTTCACTAAAATGAATTGCTAGCTTTTTTAATTATTTACTATTTTTCAGTTAAACCTTTAAATTTTATTCAACCACATGTCTTTCAAATGGGTCATCAGAAATGCCTTCAGCCAAAATATCTCTTGACCATTGCTTAGCTGAGAATAGTGAGTGGTCGCGATAATTACCACAAGATTCAATTGTCGTTCCTGGTACGTCTTCCCATTTAATGTTGTCACGGATTTCTTCTAATGACTCCTTAAGTGCCTTGGCAACTTCAGTAGTTGATGGGGTGCCCCAAACTAGAAGGTGGAAGCCAGTCCGACAGCCAAATGGTGAACAATCAATGTAGCCGTCGATGCGGTCGCGTAAAAGACCGGCTAAAAGGTGTTCAATTGTGTGCAAGCCGCCAGTAGGAATGGCATTCTTATTAGGTTGAACCAAACGCAAATCGAAGTTGCTGATCTTGTCGCCTTTTTGGCCTTCTTCAACGGTGATTAACCGAACGTAAGGTGCTTTAACTTTAGTATGATCTAATTCAAAACTTTCAACTTTTCCCATGAATTTTTCTCCTTTGTTTAAATCTGTTTATCTTGATTTTAACTAGTTAGGTGCCATTTAGCCCCAAACTTGCTTGGCGGTGTCGACAACTAACTTAATCTTTTTCCATTGGTCATCTTCGGTCAACGTGTTGCCTTCTTCAGTTGAGGCAAAGCCACACTGTGTGCTTAAAGCGAGATTATTTAGTGGGTGGAATTCATCTGCTTCTTTAATTCTAGCGATTAATTTTTGTGGATCTTCTAATTCCGCTTTCTTACTGGTTACTAAACCCAAGACCACAAGTTTGTCGTTAGGAATTTGCGTAATTGGATCAAAATTGCCGGATCTTTCATTGTCAAATTCAAGATAAAAGGCGTCAACATTTTCCTTAGCAAAAACATAGTCCGCTACTGGACCATAACCTCCTTGGGCTGCCCAAGTTGAGTGATAGTTACCGCGACAAATATGAGTTGATATTCGCAAATCTGTTGGCAAATCTTTGATTGCATCATTGTTAAGCTTCAAGTATTTTCTTTTAAGGTCGTCTAATGAAAAGTCATCTTGTAAATGACTTTTCCAATAGCGCTTATCTACAATCATACCCCAAGTACAGTCATCGAGTTTAATGTCGCGACATCCTGCATCGTATAAGGCTAAAATTAAGTCTCGGTATGCTTTAGAAATATCGGTGAGTAAATCTTCTTCTGAACTATAAATCTTTTTAAGCGCGGCAATATTTTCTTCTCCACGAACAAGTTCTGCGTAAAATTGTGCGGGAGCTGGAATACTTTGCCGTGGAATTACGTTAGCGCCAGTTTCATCGACAACTTTTTTCAGGTATTCAAATGATGAAAGATCTGGATGTTTACCAGTAAATTTAATTTTTCCCTCAACTTGGGCAGAGTCGTTACGAGTTTCTTCATCGTGGAAGAAATAGCCGTGGGCCTGCTTAGTGTGTTTAATACCCCCAAAGCCCCAGAAGGTATCAAGATGCCAATAACTTCTTCTGAATTCACCATCAGTTACGATTTTAAGGCCATGATCAATCTCTTTTTGAACTAATTCTCTGATCTCTGTATTTTCAACATGAGTTAATTCTTCTTGCTTAATTTTTCCTTCTTCAAATTCTGCGCGAGCCTTTTTTAATTCTGCGGGTCTTAAAAAGCTACCAACGATATCGTAATGTAATTCTGTCATAATTTTTCTCCTTAGTTTTGCTTCAATGTTTTATTTAACGATGAAAAGTCCGATGATGATCAAGATCAACCAGACAATAGTGCACATTCGGTTGAATGCCTTTTTACTGATGATGATTCGTGAACTTGTAGTTTTGATAGGTTTATCCATTGTCTGGCTCCTTTCTGAAAAATTAAATAAGCAAAATAAAAAGCGCCCTTAGCATAGAACTTCTATGCTAGGGACGCCTAAGCGTGTTACCACCCAAATTCAAGCTAGCTTCACAGCTAACTCCTTACTAAGTACTCCCAGGATTGGGAAGACTCGGACGGGGTAACGATCGTCACTCGTAAATTGCTTACTTAATAGCTTGCTCTTTAAAATAGCTCCAAGACCATATTCGTTACTCTCAACCACATCGGCTTGTACCAACTCCGACTCTCTGCAGAAGTCTTAAGTAATTACTCATCTCTTCTAAGCTTTTATTAATTTAATTGTCATTATAATACGACGATGAAAAGAAGAAGTCAAGGAAATTTTTGAAAAATCGGTATCATTAACAAATAATCGGTATCAAATCTCACGAAATGATACCGATTTTTTAATTTTCATGAATTACTTGGTTAATCCATTGGTAAATTTCTTGGTAATTTAGTTCATTGTCATCTATTTGGGCAATTTTTAAGATTTGATTTGCTAGATCTTGCCAATCACAGGTTAATTCATAAGAGTTTCGTCTTAAAAATAGTAAGAATGCAATTGCTGTAGTTCGTTTATTTGCATCTTCAAAAACATGCTTTTTAACTAATTTAATTAATAAAATCCCAGCTTTTTCAGCAAAAGACGGATATAATTCTTGTCCAAAACTAGTTTGCTTAGGTTGAGCAATTAAAAAATGAAGGGCTTCTGCATCCCTAACGTGAGGTTTTTGTCCCGTTGCACCTTCTCTTTGAATAACCCTTGCATTGATTACTAAAATATCCTTTTCTGTTAGATAATTGATCTTCATTGACTACTTATCCTTTAAGTACTCTAACATATCCCAGTAATCAGAGATTAAGCCATCTATTTCTTTTAAATTTTCAGAATTAGGACGGTCTGATTTTTTGATTTTTACTTCAACAATATCGCCTACTTTGAGATTTTGCTCTTTTACTTCCTTAGCTGGGATATTGATAGCTAAGGAAGAACCATTTTTAACGACCTTTTTATATAAAGTTTCAGCCATATTTTCCACCTTTTCTCGCACTATAATACTTATATACGTATTATACATATTGAGCGATAAATATGCCAAGCAATAAATCAAGATCATCAACAAAAAATCGATATCAAATCTCACGAAATGATATCGATTATTTTTATATGAGCGCGATTATTGATGATTTTCGTCAAAATCTTTTTGAGCCTGATAATTCTGTTCAAAGATTTCATAGCGCTTTTGTTCTTCGGTTAACTTTTGCTTTGCATACTGGGTAAGACTTGTTATATCTTGGTCGGCCTCATAAGTAATGTATTGAGCTTTATCGTCTTTTTCAATGATCAAGAATGGCATTTGAATGGTAAGCAAAGCGGACTAATACATCGTCAATGTATTTTTGTGAGTAATGAAGCATATTTATTTCTTCTTACTTCTCAATCAAATTCTCAAATTCATTCAACCGCTTTTCAAAAGTCTTGAATGCATCCTCCAAGTAGTCTGGCTTGGTCATGTCTACGCCAGCACGCTTCATGATCTCAGTTGGGTAATCACTTGAACCAGCTTTAAGGAAGCCAAGGTAGGCATCCCTCTCAGCAGGCGTTCCATGAACCACCTTGTTTGCTAATGCCGTTGCAGCCGCAAAGCCAGTCGCATATTGGTACACATAGAAATTGTAGTAGAAGTGTGGAATTCGTGACCATTCAAGGGCAATATCGCCGCCTGGTTCAACGCTGTCTCCATAGTAATGCTGATTAATTTGACCATAAACATCGTCTAAAGTGTCAGCAGTCAGTGGTTCTCCCTTAGCATCAGCTTCGTGCAAGAATTGTTCAAACACGGCAAATTGAGTTTGACGGAATAAAGTGCCTTTAAATGAATCAAGGTAGTAATTTAAGATAAAGGCCCGCGTCTTAGGATCGGTAATGTGGTCTAAGAAATATTCGGTCAAAATATTTTCATTAGTAGTTGAAGCAATTTCAGCCACAAAGATTGGATAGTCGCCGTAAACGTAAGGTTGAGTATTGCGAGTGTACCAGGAGTGAACGGAGTGACCAGTTTCGTGGACTAAAGTATAAAGTGAATCGATGTTATCTTCCCAGTTGAGCAGTTCATATGGGTCAGTATCATAAGCACCACCAGAATAAGCCCCAGTTACCTTGCCTTTTGATTCAACCGGATCGATTACGCGGTTATTGAAGATGTAGTCAACATGCTTTAAGTAGTCTTCGCCCAATGGCTTCAATGCTTTTTTAGCAACTTCCTTCGCTTCTTCAAAGTCATAAGAAAGAGAAGGCTTCCCAGTTAGCGGCACATACATGTCCCACATTTGTAGGTCTTTTAGGCCCAAGATCTTCTTACGCAAAGCAACATAACGGTGAAGCAGATCAAGGTGAGAATCAACTTCTTTAATTAAAGTATCGTAAACTGCTTCCGGTACGCCATTTGCAGCTAAGGCAGCTTGGCGAGCAGAGTTATATTTGTGTGCTTTAGCGTTATAGTTGTGCTTTTTCACAACGCCGGACAAGGTTGAAGCTAGCGAATTTTGAAATTGACCGTATGTGGCATAGAGCGTATCAAAGGCACCTTTTCTGACGTCACGGTTTTGTGATTGAATTAATAATGAGTACAAACCGTCGGACAATTGTTCCATATTGCCATCATCATCTTGGACGTAGCCGTATTCCATGTCGGAATTGGTCAAAACGTTAAAAGTATTTTCGGAAACGCCCAAAGCATCCCCAGCGTCAGCGATTAATTTTTCTTGTTCAGCTGGCAGGGTGTGAGGGCGCTTATTAGTAATCATTTCCAAGTAGTGAGCGTAATTCTTTAATCTTGGTTCAGCTTGCTTAAATTCAGCTAGCTTGTCACTAGGGATGCTCAAGATTTCTGGGTTAATAAAACTAGTAGCGGCTTCAAATTGGTTAGCTAAGCTTTGCACTCGGCTGACGTAGCCTAGATAATGTGAATTAGCCGTATCAACATCACTGGACATGGTGGCATAAACATAAATATTTTCCACCTCGCGCTTAACGGCCAAAATCTTGGTTAAACCTTCGTACAAATCCTTGCCAGATTTTGCTAATGTGCCTTTTAATTCACCGAGTTGATCGACTTTTTCTTGGGCAGCTGCATAGGCCTGTTCCCATTCTTCATCATTTTTAAAAATTCGGGTCAAATCCCACTTAAGTTCTTCTGGGACTTCATTTCTGTTTGGTATCGCCATAATTTTCCTCCATAATTATTTCAATTTGTATACATCTTAGCTTGTTATGCTATTTTTCGCAAAAAATAAGTTATTATTAATTATCGGTATTTTTATTTTATCTAGAGACGAAAAGTGATACAAATAAACTAACTTCTATTAATTTCGAAGGGAAAAGATCAAAAGAATGGACCAAAATCCAAAACGAAGAGAAGATTATCGTGCTCGTCGTTCATCGCTTAATCTTCACCGTAATCGTGCATTTGCGGCAGATGCGTCAGCGTTAATACCAGGGAATTTCTTGGCTCGACTAGTTGGAGTGGTAGCCTTGTTGGCTGTTTGCTTCGGCGTAGCCTGGACAGCGCATATGTATTTTACTGTTCACAGCGTGATTGATGGCAAAAACGGCGGCAATACTGCTACTTCAGCTAAAATTGCTAATCGACAGCCAATTTCAATTTTAGTATTGGGAGTTGACCAAGGAATTGAAGGCCGGCATGATCGGGGAAATTCGGATACCATGATTTTAGCAACGGCTAATCCGCAAAAGAATTCGGCAACGATGACCTCAATTCCACGTGACACTTTAGCAGATATTAAGGGCGATCCAGGCGACAAATACTTTATGTTCCGGGTGAACTCTGCTTATGAAATTGGCGGACACGAAGCAAGTATGAAGACTGTGTCATCAATGTTAAATGTGCCAATTGATTATTATCTAGAAGTTAATATGAAGGCGCTAAAAAGCCTGGTTAACGCAGTTGGTGGTGTCGATGTCCAAGTTCCATTTGACTTCTCGTATGACTGGTGTGATTTCCACAAGGGTAAACAGCACTTGAATGGTCGGCATGCCGTAGCTTATGTGCGGATGAGAAAAGAAGACCCACGTGGTGACTATGGTCGTCAGATGCGCCAGCGTCAAGTAATTGAGGCAATTGCCCACAAGGCCATGTCAGTTAATACGCTCAGCAATTACCGCAAGCTAGTTGATGTCTTTAATAAGTATGTGAAAACTAATTTGACCTTCAACGATATGTTAAGCTTGGCGTTGAATTATCGTGGCTGTATGAAAAATATGAAGAGTAGCTATATTCAAGGTCATGATGCCTGGATTGATGGAGCCTCAATTCAAGTTGCTTCAACTAAGGAATTGCAAAAGACTTCTGATAGAATTCGCAAGAATTTGAATTTATCGACCCAAACGCTTAATAACGAGGAAACACGGCAGAATGAGTTGAATGATCAGAACAATCACATTAAGTGGGATGATCCGCAGGCTTTTACAAACTATCAGATTTATGATCAAAATCAGGATAAGCCAGCCAGCGGTTCTAATTCTGGTTATGGTGAAGGAACAGGGACAGGCAGCTCGTCTAGTTCAAGTTCATCATCCAGTTCAAGTAGCGGTTGGCATTTTCACTGGTAAATGAAAGAGTATCCGACAAGGATACTTTTTTTCTGCGGTAAAATAATCTTAAGAGGTGAGAAGGATGATTGGAACAATTGTAAATACGTTAGCCTTATTAGTAGGAACTAGTATTGGCTGTTTTTTGAAAAAAGGAATCAACAAACGATTTGAAGATGTGCTCTTTATTGCGATGGGGTTGGCAGCCTTAGGTATTGGCTGGGAGAATGTTACTAATAATATGCCCAAGAGTCATTATTCGGTTTTATTTATTGTCAGCTTAGCCCTTGGTGGTTTATGCGGCACGGCTTGGGATATTTCTGGTCATTTTGATCGCTTAGTAGAAAAAACAGGTAAATCAAACTTAGGTAAAGGTCTGGCCACCGAAATTTTGCTTTGTTGTATTGGAGCACTATCAATTGTGGGGCCAGTAATTGCGGCAGTTAAAGGCGACTATACGATGCTGTTTACTAATGCTACGTTGGATTTTGTGACCTCGATGGTTTTTGGCGCTAGTTTCGGTTGGGGGATGCTCGTTGTTGCTCCAGTGCTATTTTGCTGGCAGGGTAGTATTTACCTGGTAGCTAAATTTTTGTCGGCTAGCTTTTTTACGGGACCATTGGTAACTGAGATTTCCATTGTTGGTGGCTTTTTAATTGCCTGCTCTGGCTTAGCTTTATTGAAGATTCGTGATGTTAAAACGCTAAATTTTTTACCATCATTGTTAGTTCCAATTATCTTTTTCATTATTAAAGATCTGACTGGTTGGTTTTAGTTGAGAATAGTAATTTTACCAGTTTTTAGATCTCGAGATTCTATTTTTATTATTTTTTCTCCATTTGGAAAAGGATGAATAAATTTTAGATTTAATAAAGAGATAGGTATCATGTAGTTTTGATTATTTAATAGTGCAAGAGCTAGTATGCTTTTGTTGGTACGTATAGAGTGATCAAATTTTAAATATGTAAAATTACTGCGTCCTGTTAATCTTAAATGTGGTCCAAGCATTTCTTGAAATTGATTCATAATTTGTAATTTTTGAAAGGTAGACCCATCTTTTTTTATAAGTATTTTTTGATCTAATGCATCATTAAAAAATTTTCTTGGACCGTCGATATACGCTACTCCACACAAATGCATAAAATTATCTCTTCTAGCAGTAAGTTCGATTTTTTTATTCTTAGTAGTGTAGATAATGGTTTTGTTTACAAAGTGTTTGCTGTAAAAGTCAGCATTATCATAAATAATCGACATATAACGACGTAATTGTCCGATTTCTTTTAAATTTGCGTTTTTAAATAAGTTGCGATTCATCTCTTTTTTCTCCAATAAAAAAGAGTTCACAAACTCGTGAACTCTTAAGTCGGTTTAATTTTGGTGTCTGCCACCAGCTAAGCCCTTATGTCTTAGATATATAATATCAGGTTTATTTTGGTCCCTGCGACCCGTCAGGCCCTTATGTCCTGCATTAGAATCAGATTGACCATGAGCCGACCACTCATTGATGCTAAGCATCGTATAACATAATTATATTTGAGTTTGTTTTGGTAGTAAAGTATTAAGATTCCAAACACTTGTTTTATTAGTTTACCTAATATTTAACGCAATGACAAGCGAACAAAGTAGTTTTAACGTCGAATTAATCTAAAAATTTGGCCGTCATAGCCATTAATTAATTTTGGCTCAATCCCCATTAATTTAAAACCGCAACGCTTTGCGACATTGCTGCTCTTGTCATTGCCAACGGCAACGAGCAGATCAATGTATTGCAAGTTCAATTCACTAAAGGCATATTGGCATAACGCCGTTACACTCTTAGTAACAATGCCGCGGCCTTGATACTTGCTAGCAAGCCAATAGCCAATCTCGGCTTTTTTATTTGGCACTAGCTTATGCAAGTCGATCATGCCGCTAGGTTCGCCATTGACTAAAATAGTGAGCACAAGCATCGTCTGCTGGGACATTTTGGTTTGAATTTGCTTAATAAATTTTGCTTCATCGTTAGCTGAGTGCATTTGATCAGCCCAGGCTAGCCATTGACCTAATTGCTTTCGATCGCGGACAACAGCTTGATAAAGTGCCTCAGCTTGCGTAATTTGAGGCAAAACTAGTTCAATCTTTAAGTCCTGTTGTTGAAAACGAAGTGGGAAAAAATAGTATTTTTGCTTTTCTTGGCTCATTTTTCTTCTTTCTTCGTGCAATTTCATTTTTGCTAAGTATACTTAACTTATGTAAAAAATAATGAAAACGTCGTATCTTGCAAACTTTAACAATTTTTGCTAAGTTCGTAAAGTTACTAGGTCTCAATTAGGAAGGAAAAGATTATGCAAAAGAAAGAAAAAGAATCAATATTTCCAGTTATTTACGGCATAATTTCAGCTCTAATTTCTTTTATTGCCGTATTTTTTATTTGCTTGCACAGCTTTAGAATGAATTTGCAGCTAGCAATTATTCTAGCTGGTGTTTTTGCCATCTTTTTCTTCGGCTTGTCTTATTTCAGAGGACATGCTTCAGTCGAAATTAAGCGCATTGTTTATAAATATAAGCTGACCGACCAAGAATTGGCTAAAATCACCGGTATGAAGGCCAGTGATTTTCCAATTTATCACGACCATTTGCAATTAATTTTGCCTAAACGCTATTGGCCTCGTGTGCTTGATGCGCTACAAAATTATGAAAAAGAACACGAATCAGCTGAACAATAATTAAGGGATGAAAAATGAGTTTATTAACTGTTAAAGATTTAAGCCAGAGTTTTATTGATAAAACTTTATATGAAGATGCCAACTTTGTGCTTAACAAAGAAGACCATATGGGGGTTACTGGTCAAAATGGAGTTGGTAAATCAACGTTAATCAAGATTTTAACGGGTGAAATTTTGCCCGATGATGGTCAAGTAACTTGGCAAAATAAAATTGATGTTGGTTATTTGGACCAGTATGCTAAATTGGCACCTGGTGTGACTATCCGTGGCTTTTTGCGGACGGCTTTTGATCAATTATTTCAAAAAGAAAAAGAGTTGAATGATCTGTATGCCAAATATGCCGAAAACGGGGACGAAGCCCTGTTAGAAAAAGCCGGCAAGGTACAGACTTATTTAGAAGAAAATAATTTTTATGACATTGATACTGAGATTGAACAGGTTGCGTCAGGGTTGGGCTTAGCCGATCTGGGCTATGACCATGATGTTTCAAAGTTATCTGGTGGTCAGCGCTCAAAAATTATTTTAGCTAAATTACTTTTGCAAAGTCCAGATGTCTTGGTACTAGATGAACCGACTAACTATCTGGATGTCTCTCACATTGATTGGTTAGTTGATTATTTGAATAATTTTGATGGTGCGTTTATCGTGGTCAGCCATGACTATGACTTTTTAGGCCGAATCACTAACTGCATTATCGATATCGATTTTGGCACAATTACCCGTTATACAGGAACGTTGAAGCAAGCCTTGCGGCAAAAAGCAGCCAACCGTGAGACCTACTTGAAGGCTTATGCTAACCAGCAACGCAAGATTGCTAAGACTGAGGCCTATATTCGCAAGAACAAGGCGGGTACACGTGCTAAGAGTGCTAAGTCACGGGAAAAGCAGCTGGCGCGGATGGATGTTTTGACACCGCCAAAAAACAACCGCAAGGCACGCTTTGAGTTTCCATATGTTGCGACTGCTTCTAATTTGTTGCTACAGACGCAAGATTTGGTCATCGGTTACGACCATGCTTTGGTCAAGTCAGCCTTCAATTTCTCTGTTGGTGGGGATGAAAAAGTGGCGATTACTGGTTTTAACGGAATTGGTAAGACTACCTTGCTTAAGACATTGTTAGGGCAATTAAAGCCAATTTATGGTTCATATGAGTTATCTGTTACTGCAAAGTTGGCTTACTTCAAGCAAGATCTAACCTGGCCTAATAGCAACATGACTCCACTCCAATATTTACAAGAAGAATTTGAACGCAAAAAGCCAAAGGAATTGCGACAAGCGCTGGCACGCATGGGCTTAACTGCACAACAAGCAATGAGTCCGCTAAAGGAACTTTCTGGTGGGGAACAGGAAAAAGTAAAATTAGCTAAGATGCAGTTTGAACCAGCTAATTTGCTTTTCCTTGATGAACCTACTAATCACTTGGATAACGATACCAAGGATGCTTTGAGAAAAGCGATTGTTAACTTCCCAGGCGGAGTCATTATTGTTAGTCACGAACGTGACTTTTTCCGCGGTGATTGGGTCGACAAGACCATCGATATTGAAACTATGAACTGAGGCTAAAACTATGTCTGAGAAGCGGGATGTCCAATTTTATCAAGAAGTAATGGATATTTGTTTAACTGCGGGCCGACTAATGATCGAAGGCGGGAGCGAAATGTATCGGGTAGAAGATACAATGCTCAGAATTGCTCGCAATGCCGGAATTGATGATCCGCGTGTCTTTGCGACGCCAACCTGTGTTTTCATGAGCTTAGATGGTGGCAAGCTGAGTCAGATGAAACAAATTCGTGATCGCAACATCAATTTGGAATTAGTAGACCGGGTTAATGACTTGTCGCGCCAATTTGCAGTTGAAAAAATCACTCTTTCTGAATTAAAAGAAAAGATTGCTTTAGTATCACAAGCACCTACTTTCCCAATGTGGCTCCAGGTATTGGGAGCTGCTGTATTGTCTGCTACCTTGATGGTTTTGTTTATGGATAATTACGACTGGGTTGATTTCCCAGGTGCTGCCTTAGTAGGGGCTGTTGGTTTTTGGTCGTATTATGAGTTTAAAAAATATACTAAGATTCGTTTTTTATCAGAGCTAATTGCAGCAATGGTCATGGGGATCTTGGCAGTATTACTCAATCATTTTAATCCACAAATGATTACTGATAATATTTTGATCGGCGCTCTGATGACTTTAGTCCCAGGCTTGGCAATTACTAATGCTTTGCGAGATTTATTCATGGGAGATTTATTATCAGGGATTATGCGAATGTGCGAGGCTGTGTTAACCGCTTTAGCTTTAGGCAGTGGAGTTGCACTTGTACTTAAATTCATAGGAGTATAAAAATGCCACTTTGGTTAGAAATTATTATTAATGTCATTTTTTCTTATGTAGCTTCGGTGGGTTTTGCATTAACTATTAATATACCTCATCGCGATCTTCACCTGTCAGGAGTCAGTGGCACAGTGGGCTGGATGGTATATTGGACTTGCTTTAATTTGGGATTTGGGCGAATGATTTCAAATTTAATTGGCGCCTTTTTGATAGGTATTTTGGGCTTGTGTTTTGCACGCATTAAAAAAAGTCCAGTGACGGTCTTTAATATTCCTGCCTTAGTACCGTTAGTCCCGGGCGTGCCTGCTTATCAAGCAGTACGTGCTTTAGTTGTAGGGGATTATAGTCAAGGAGAGAATTTGCTTCTACGAGTAGCAATTGTTACTGGTGCTATTGCTTTAGGTTTCATGTTATCGACTATGTGTACTGAAGTTTTTTATAAATTTAAATATCGTCATTTTAAAAGTGCTAGACTGTACATCAAACATAAAAAATAGTACAATTACTGACTGACGAGTCGATTAATGAACGCGAGATGCGTATATTTATGAGATAGAGGACATCCGCCTTAAGTGGCAAGCACGGGAAGTGCTGATGTTGGACGCACTGATGTGAACAGTTTAAACGTCCACATATGCTTTGAGCATGTGTCTTGAGTTAAAAGGACAAGCCTTCGTGGCTTGCCTTTTTTGTTATTTGATGTAAAGTGCCTGTCGTCCTTGCTGGTCATAACTCAATTCTAAGTTATGCCAATTAACCGGTTGGTTTTTAATACCGTAAGGATTATTAACATAGACGAGCTTCTTTTGCTTGTTGTATCCCGTGATCACGCAGGCATGTGATGACGGTGTAACGTTGACTTTACCAGTATTGGTTTCCCATGTTTGCATATTGTTAACATGATTAAAAGTGGTTGTGGTAATGATCAGCACGGGATGCCCATCGGAGATTAACTTGAGAATCGCTAAAAAATTGCTGCCAGAGGCATCTTCTATGTGGCTGGTATATTTACGTGCAGCATCAAATAAAGGCCCGTGATAAACGCACCAGCCAGCATTAGCGACAGACATATGGCCGACAAAGCCTTGATTGGGGTTGCCGCGATATTTACCGTTGTCGGTGAAAGAATCAACATGAGCAATATTATCGGCGAGATCATATTTGTTAACCTTAATGTCATAGTAATTCAGTAACATTGATAGGCTAGTAACCTCGCAGCCGTTGGGTAGATCGGGCAGTTGATTTTCTAGCGGGACATTGAGCCGCTGTTCTTCCTTCATTGTCATCCAATTAATTTCATTATAGATTTTATTTTTGTTAAAAAGGTAAATCAATCCTATAATGAGAATTAACGTAATGGGAATGAGTAAAAATAAATACTTAAGATCAAATTTTTGCTTTTTCATAGTGTCATTTTAACAAATAAAAAGCTAAAAATACTGAATTGAATCCTTAAAAAGGATGACAAAAAATTTTTTTGTAGTATTTTGTAATTATAACCAATGAAAAAGGAAAGTTTATTTTGGAAATTAATTTAAAAGATCTCAACGAAAAAATTGAAAATCAAGATTATATTCAAGATCTTGAAACAGTTAAATATGCCGACATTAGCAAGTCGAAGAGCAAAATCAAGCCGTATGCTGAAAAGATGGTCAAGGAAGTTATCGCTGCTTTTAAGCATAATTCATTGATCCAAACGCAACTAGCAGTGACGGGTCAGCGGCCGGCTACTTTTGCCTTGGAGACAAATATTATCAATTTGCCTTATAGCAATTACAAACGAGTTGCTAACTTCTTTGAAGAGGGTAAGGAATATCCTTTAAATGTTTACTTTGAAACGCGCTCTGAATACGTTAATGTTTCAGGCTTTAGAATTGATCAATTAGCCAGTGAAGCAGAGATCGAACAAGATCCAGCGAAGATTGTTGATCAACTGGTGGAGGCAATTATTGAAAAGCTAACCACAATACGTGAATATAAGAAGCCTGAAAAAAAGGAAGCAGAAAAGAAGACCGCTACTAAAAAGACAACGAAGAAAACTGCTAAGAAGTAAGAAAAGACGCAATCGAATTTTCGATTGCGTCTTTTGTAATTATTTAATTTCTTTAAACTTAGTCAGCGAGTGATCGTTAGTGTAGAAGAAGAAGTCTTCAAGCACTGCACTCTTGATGACCCCTTTTTCAATAATAGGGTTGATTGAATCAGAAGTGTCAGGATACTTGGCTGAAAAACCTAGGTTGAGGTAGGCCTTGTTGACACTGTAGTAAAGATAGTGCGTAACATCATCGATCCAGTCAGTGCCCTTGTACATTAACTCAATGTGCTTCTTCTCATTATCAATTAGCATATCGTACAAGTTATCGATCCATTCTTTTAGCTCTGCTTGCTCAGTTTTACCTAATTTTTGGTAGCCTAAGCGGAACTTGTAACCAGGATAAATTCCACCAAATGAAGTGCCACGTAAAGCTAACTTAACAATTTCAGCTGTTCGTACCATTTTGCCTTGTCCGAATAAATAAAGCGGAGCGTAGAAGGCAGAATGATAGAGAGCTGTCTCTAGGATAACGTTAGCTGTCTTCTTTTGTAGTGCATCCCCGCCTTGGTAGATTTTATTCAAAATCCGAATCTTCTTTTGCAGGTAAGGATTGTCATCAGCCCAGTTAATAACGTCTTTTGCTATATTTGAGTCCGTCAACTCGTTGATAACGTAGCTGTAGCCTTTATTGGCAATAGATTCCAAATATTGCAAGGCATTCAGCACAGCTGCTTCCTCTGGTGTGATGGCATCTACCTTAATTTGCTCTAGCCCATTTTTCATTTGGAGTCCAGATGAAAAAGATAGTGCTCCGAATGCGTGAAGCAAGGCATCTTGCACCGGCTTGTCTAATTGTAAAAATTCTTTTTTATCTTCTCTAACTGGAACATTACGGGGTTCCCAGATAATATCATTCAGGCGGGACCAAGCAGATTTGTCAACCCGGTCCTCCATGTCATTCCAGTTAATTGCTTTGTAATATTTTTCAGTCATATTTAATCTCTAAAATCACTCAAAAAGCTGATATTCCCACGTAATTCCTTAGGCTTTTGGACTTGCTTAGTACTCTCACCAGCAGAAAGATCGTGTACGATTTTTCGTACATTTTTGACATCTTGGTTAGTACCACTAAATTCCAAAAGATACAAAATAGGCACTTTCAATGTTGCCGCGATCTTTTTGGCAGTTTGAGCAAAGAGGTCGTTAAAGTTTCGGTTGCCACAACCGATAATCCCTATAATATTTTTTTTGTTATCTTTATACGTTAAAAAATCAACGACTGAATCCATCATGAAGTCCTGATATGAGGGTACGATTAAGATATAAGATTTTCCCATATCATACTTAGGGTTGGCATCGTCGATTTGATGGGCCGAAAGTTGAGTTTTCTTAATAAAACGTTCCGTTTGCCCAGTAATTGAATAAAAAGCTATTGCTACCATAATGTTCCCTAATAAATCTAATGTACTAGTAAGATCTTCTCACTATTTAACTAAGTATTCAATTATTATCCTATTCAAATTTTACTTTTTTTACCATATAATTGAAAAAAAGGAGGATTAAATGGTTAGCTGAAATATAGAATTTAATGGCAATATAGAAAAAGATACAGGTAATTTGTTCAGAAAGGCAAAACATAGAAGCAAATTAACTGCTGCTAAAAATTTAATATTTTGTTCGCTTGTTTTTGTTACATCCTTTGCTAAACTTATGTTTGCATTGGAGGTGAAACAAATGATCAAAACTCAGGTAGTCGAATTAAGGCCAAATAAGATAATGCAAAGAGAACTTGAACGTCTTTGTAACTATCGCAGATACTGCTGGAATCTAGCTTTAGCAACCTGGCAAGACATGTATGAAGCTCGGACTTTAGACAAGGATAATAATCCTAGTCCTAATGAGCATCGAGTGCGGGATGAATTAGTCAATAACAAGGCTGATTGGCAATTTGCTTTGTCTGCTCGCTGTCTGCAATTAGCAGTCAAGGATCTGGCTAATGCTTGGAAGAACTTCTTTGACAAGACCCAGCCTGATTGGGGCAAGCCGCATTTCAAATCTAAGAAAGCTCCACGTCAAGGCTTTAAAACTGATCGCGCCAAGATAATTAATGGCAAGCTTAGATTAGATAAGCCTAGAGGGATTAAATCTTGGTTTGATATTCCAGCATACGAGGCATTAAAGATGGAAGAGGTTAAAATTGCCAGCATCTTTAGAGAAAGAGGACATTATTACGCTGCCCTTTCCTATGAAGAAGAGGCTGGACTAAAGGCTAAAACTGGCAAAAAGACCGCCATCGATGTCAACGTTGGGCATTTCAACTACACTGAAGGCAAGATTAATGTTTTGCCAGCAAAACTACAGAAACTGTACAAGCGAATCAAGCATTATCAAAGAGTATTGTCTAAAAAGAGAAGAGTTAACGGTAAATCGGCAAGCCAAAGCAATAATTACCTGCAAGTGAGAACCAAGCTTCAGCGTGATTATCGCAAAGCAGCCAATATTCAGAATGATCTTTTGCAAAAATTTACCACTGAGCTTGTAAACAATTATGACCAAATCGTCATTGAAGACTTGAATGTCAAACAAATGATGATGACCCATGTAGCTTCCAAAGGCATGCAAAGGTCACTATTTGGCAAGTTTAGACAAGTCTTGACTTACAAGTGCGAATGGTATGGCAAAGAATTAATTCTAGCTGATAAAACATATCCATCAACACAAAGATGTGCCAATTGTGGCTATGTCAAAACTGGTGCAGACAAAATTACTCTGCAGGGCAATAAAAAACATGGCACCAAGCATAATGAATACATTTGTTATGAATGTGGCTATAGCAATGATCGTGATGACAATGCAGTATTAAATTTACTAGCGTTAACAAAATAAAAACAATGGGCTGGCTAAGCCCTTAAGCTGCAAGAGTTAGTCAATGCGATTACTCCCCAGATGGAATATCGGAATACTGATGAAGACAGCAGTAAATAAGACAAAGAAAGGAAAATATATTTCTTTCTGACATGTAGAAATATGAAAACTTCTGCATGTTTCTATGTTTTATATAGCAGGACGACATATGTTCAGCTGGAATATCATTGGGATCTTAATTTGGGTTGCCATCATTCTTTATTTAGTTTTTATCGTCCAGAACATCCGTCAAAGACGGATTAAGATGATTATCAAACAGCATAAACGCTTTAGTTGGCCGAATATGGCTCTTAATATTGTGGAGATTGTAGTACTTTTATTAGCTGCAGGTTGGATGTTTAATCAGACTTTTATGGACAATCCAGACCTGGAAGATGCAAACCGCATTACTTCAAGCGTGAAGTATGAGCCACTGATAATGCGTACAGGTGCGGGAAATTCAAGCTATGTAACAATTAATTCTGCTAAGAAGAGATATGGCTCACAAACTTATACTTTTTATCGCGATGGCAGCAAGGTCACGATTGGTAGTGACTATGCCTCGATTGCTTATGGTAACACTGCGCTTGATGTGAATGCCGAGAAGATTCCTTATGTAAAAAAGGAATTGGCTAAAATGGATAAAAAGTATCAACGGGCTTACGTGGCAATTTATACGGCTAAGTACAAGCGGAATTGGCAAAATGGAATCGGGATGCATGCAGGTCATTTAGCAACTCGGTACTACTTAATTCGGGTGCCAGATTCAAGCTTTATTAAGCAAGAAAAATAATGTTTAAAAACTAAGAAAAAGTTAGGCAAGCAACTACCTAACTTTTTTTTATGTTTAATTTTCTTTTCTGGTTACGCTAGCTAACAAGCTGCCTTCAACGAAAGCCAGGATGAAGCTAGCTGTTAAGAAGTCCATTACGTTACCTGACGAGAATGCTGCGAAAATCATAAAGGCGATTGAAAGCAACATTGAGCTGATCAAATAAGTCCGCTTTTCTTTGTTCATTAGCCACTTAATTAAAGCGTAGAGCAGGATAATGACATAAGGCCCAATGAACAACAGCATGCCGATCCAACCAAGTGAATAAATTTGACTAGTGAAATCACGTTCAAGGTTGAAAATGTTGGTTTCTCGTGTGTAAGAAATGCCCAGGAACTTGTCGAGCCGATTGTTGTTAGTCTTCACAACCTGATCAAGCATCGCTTTTTCTACATGTCGATTTTGCATTCTAGCGGTGCCTGGCTCGTTCATGATTTTGAGCCAAAATTCAGGATCGTATTTATAAGGGTAGCTTTTAAAAACAAACTTTTTATTTAAGGCGTAATCTTGATAATGATTGCCGATGAAATTCGTTAAAAATTCCTTGCGCTGTTTACCTTGAGGATATTTTTTTAAGCCAGCATTTAATTCTCGCTTGGCCTGTGTCAAAGAATTATCGGATTGCTGAGCCAAATATTTTTCATAATTATAGCGCTGGATTGCTGGACCAAAGGGGATGATGGCAAAGGTGCCAGCTTCGATTAAAAGCGCCACGATAATGGCTTTGCCGTTTTTGTTAACATCCTTAACAATAAATAAGTGGAAAACATACAGCAAAATACTGATAATCACGCCACCGATTAAACCGATGAGGGCCACTTTGGTTCCTAACTCGATCATCGCTAAAGCTTGAACTACGTTCAAAATGACGATTTTCCAGTTAAAACGACTGAACATGAAGTAAAGCATCAGAGGCACCAGCATAAAGAGTACGGCTGATACCATGTTGGCAAAATTGAAGAAGCCTTTGGAGGCCATATGGGAGTAACCGATATTGGGGTTAACAAACCATTCAAAAATATTAGCGCTAATCGGGCCTGTCTCGTAGCTTCTAAGCGAAATGACAAAAAGATTGGTAATGACAATTGTAAATGAAAAAAGTCCGCTGATGCCTTCGATAACGTGTCTGAATTGCTCCTGACTGAAATTCAATTCTTTTGTAAAAAAGATCACCATCAGAGGTAAAAGCATTCTAATGAGATAAAAAATTTCGCTTACGGTTGAATAATTGTAGTCATTAGGATTAATGCTGTTAAAGTTTTTGACGTGGATTAAGTGAATAATCGAATACAAAATTAGTAGGGCTAAATATAGAATTAACCACTTGTCTTGCCCTAATTTTTGCCAATTTTGCTTTTGACTGAAAAACATACAGAAAATCACAAAAACAGCTAAAATTCGGATAATCGTAGGTAGAGTAAATGGTAAAACTTCCGCTAATTTGCCGTTGTAGAACCAATAAAGGTCTAAAAAGGGCTGGATTAAAATAAACCAAAATAAAACAGTTCGCGTTTTTTCTTTCATAAAATATTTCCTCTCGTATCGATGTCCTAATTTTAGGCAAAAAAATAGCTCGCGTAAACATTGCGCGGGCTATTTTTGTCAAATTTTACTTCTTGTCTGCTTCTTTTTTATCGTCGTTCTTCTTGGCAATTTTTTCAATCTTAACTTCATTAGTTGAAGCAGTCTTACTGTTCTTGGCAGCGCGAGCAGTCTTTAAATGCTTGAAGTTAACTACGATCTTATTGTTCAAGTCGCTGATAGCAGTGGCGTCAACGGGATCGTATGAAGTAATTGCAAGCAATGCGGAATTTTCGTAGATCTTTTCAACTTTGCCTTGGAATGGCTTCTTAAGTTCTTCTTCTGATTTGGCACCAACGATTGCACCAACTTTTACATCTGCTTTTTTCATCTATAATTCTCCCTTCCGAGAAAAAGTTTTAGTCTTTTATAACACAAGAATGCTATTATAAAAAAGCAACATTTTCAAGTGGGGAGAATCAGGTTTTGAAAAAAATAATTCTTATTGCAGGACCTAGTGGTGCTGGCAAGACGACTGTTTCAGAATATTTAACTGAAAAATATGGTATTCCACGCGTATTAACGCATACCACGCGGCCGATGCGATCAGGCGAAAAACAAGATGTGTCATATCATTTTGAAACAGACGAAACTTTTGCACAGCTGCACTTTTTTGAACATATTAAGTATGGATCTTATCAGTATGGCTCAAGTCGTGAAGCATTGAATTTAGCTTGGAAAAAAAGCGACTTAGTTTCTCTAATTGTCGATATCAAAGGCGTTTATACCTATATTCAGCAATTGGGTGACAAAGTCTATTTCCTTTATATAACAACATCTACCAAAAAAGAGCTAGAAGAGCGTTTGCTCAAGCGCGGTGATGATCCAAGTAAGATTAAAGAAAGACTTAGTGGTAGTGAATTAAATGCATTGCCAGCTGATCTGAAAAATTACGCTCATATATTAATTAATGACAATTTAACAAAGACCAAAAGTGCTCTCGATGCACTGATAGCAAAGCTTCGCTAGCTTTTTGGGTCTTCTCTTTTTTACATAAAATGTGTTTTTTAACAAGGTTTCTTAACGCGATGGTAGCTCTTTTGAAACATTCGTGTAACATTCAATCGGTATTATATAAAACGTCAATTGATTTAAGAAATCAAAAAAACAATTTAGTAATTTTTAGAGGAGACAATTAATTTTGAATTTTAGACGTACTTTAGTAAAATACACCGCAGCTTTATCAGTATTCTTTGCCGGTATTTCAATGATCAATGTTCCATCAACTGTTCACGCTGATGACGTTGAAAACACTACTGTAACTACTAACAACTCAATTTCAGATCTTGAAACTACTAAACCTGACTCAAGTTCAGTTAAGCAAGAATCAGCTGCTACTAAGGAGCGTAATGCGGTTGTTAAGCTTGTTAAGAAGCAAATCGGCAAGCCTTACATCTGGGGTGCTGCAGGTCCTAGCGGTTTTGACTGCTCAGGTTTAACTAGCTACGTTTACAAGAATGCTATTAACAAGACTTTGCCAAGAACTACTTACGGTCAAATTACTCTTGGTAAGACCATTTCAGTTTCAACTAAGAAGCTTAAAAAGGGTGACTTATTATTCTGGGGTAACTACCATGTAGGTATCTACGTAGGTAACGGCAAGTTTGTTCACGCTCCAGCTCCTGGTCAAAATGTTAAGCAACAAACCTTAGCTTCATTTTACCCATCATCAGCTAAGCGTGTAATCGACTAATTGCGTTAGTCTTCCTAAAAATAAAATATCTAATTAAGATAGTTAGGGAAATCTCCCTAGCTATTTTTCTTTTTGACGGAAACGTAATATTTATTAAATCAGTATTACTTTTGTAACACTACTGTAACATTAGGACATTATTATAGATTTTGTTAAATACGTTAAAGAAATTTAAAGATTTTTCGATGAATTAATATTTTCGTTACCAGCTTAAGTAATAAATTCTAAGAATGCTTATATATATAGTGAAAACATATAGGAGAATTTGATGAATATTAAGAGCAATTTCGTAAAAGTTACCGCAGCTGCTGCATTAACTCTGACCGGTGTAGCTGCAGTAAATGTCATCAAGCCAGATTCAACTAATGCTACTGTTCAAGCTGCTACTACCAAAGTAAAGATTAACTACATTGCAGGTTATGGAATTAACATCTGGGACAACTACAATGGCGGTCACTTTACTGGTCAACGTGCTCAACATGGTACTACTTGGAATGTTTTTGACACCAAGACTGATAAGAAGGGCCGTACATGGTACCAAATTGGTGATAACCAATGGATTTTAGCTCAATATACTGTTGATGCTAGTTCAGATAAGGCTCAAGCAGTTAAGAAAGCTAAAAAGGCTAAGAAGTCAGTTCAAGCAACTGGTGATGCTTCAGCAGTTATTACTTTGGCTTCAGCACAATTAGGCAAGTCCTATGTTTGGGGTGGTACAGGAACTAACGGTTTTGACTGTTCAGGTTTAGTACAATATGTTTACTCTAACGCTGCTGGCGTGAAGTTGGGTAGAACTACTTATGATCAAGTTAAGCAAGGATCAACCGTTTCTATGGATAATCTTCAACCGGGTGATTTGCTTTTCTGGGGTAGTGCAAGTGCTCCATATCACGTAGGTATCTATGTTGGTAACAACCAATACATCCACGCTGCTACACCAGGTCAAGGCGTAATCAAGCAAACTTTGAGTTCATACTTCTACCCAAGTGTTGCTAAGCGTGTTTTAAATTAAGATAGTAAGTAATGAAGACGGATTCCAGTGATCCGTCTTTTTTGTAATATTGTAATGTTCCAATTTGCTTCTTGAGGTAGGACATGCAATAATGAAGGCGTTACATAGTAAGAGTGGGTAATTTTAGGTGAAAAGTTTTCACCTGTTTCGCTACCAAGGGGATTCAATTATGAAACGTAATTTTTTTAAAGTGGGAGCGGCTGCAGCCCTGACCGTTACGGGTGTTTCCGCAATCACGTCAATGAAAACGGTTCGTGCAGCTAATTTTACGGCGATTAAGCAAGTTAAGATTAGCTATTTACCAGGTAAGAGCCTGAATATTTGGACCAACTATGAGAATGGTCAATTCATGGGTTACCGTGCTAAAGACGGCACGGTCTGGAATGTAGCTAAAACTGCACTCGATAAGAAGGGCAACTTGTGGTACAAGGTTGGAACGCGTGAATGGATTGAAGCGCGTTATACCGTAGATGTTACTGCTGGAGAAAAAGCAGAAGTATCGCAAGCACCAACTATTAAGAAAACGGAAGCTAAGCAGACAAAGACTACTGTTAATAAGAAGACAGCGGCAGTAGCTACTAAAACGGCTACTCAGAAGAAGGCTGAAAAGATAGCTAAGGTGAAGAAGGCTAAGCAAATTGTTAATACGGCAATCAAGAAGACCAGCCAAAATACTAACCAAACTTCTTCAACGCAAGCTACTAGTAAGGCCGCTTCAATCGTTGCTTTAGCTAAGCAACAAGTAGGCAAGAATTACGTTTGGGGTGCAGAAGGTCCGGATTCATTTGACTGTTCTGGCTTAGTACAATATGTTTACCAAAAAGCTGCTGGTGTTAACTTGCCAAGAACAACTTATGATCAAGTTAAGGTTGGTCAAACTGTTTCATTGAACAACTTGCAGCCAGGTGACTTAGTCTTCTGGGGTTCAACGACAGCTCCATACCACGTTGCAATTTATGTAGGAAACAATCAATATGTAAACGCAGCAACACCGGAGCAAGGTACTATTTTGCAAACGGTATCGAGTTACTTTACACCATCGATTGCTAAGAGAGTGTTATAGAAAAGTAATTTGGAATAATCTTAGGCAGGCGATTAATGCGCTTGCTTTTTTGTATTGATAAAAGTTTTCTCTAGACTGAAAAAATCTGCTTTTTTGTCATAATTTTCTCTGTACTGAAAGTTTTTAGATTTTTTGCCATAGTTTTCAGTGTGGAGAAAATTATGGCAAAAATTAAAGAAGGGATTAAAATGACACCCATCAAGACCGTTTAAGCAGAGCCATGTCCAGAAATTCAACGCAGTATACTCACCTTTGCAGCGAGTATATTAAGCAAGCGGTAAATGCGTTCTTAGGACAAATGATGTCAGTTGAATAGATTTGACATCATGACCTAATATTTTCTGACATTATTGATTTTCTAACTGAATAGCTTAATAAGTAGCGGTATAATTAAAGCCGATATTAATTAGAAGGGATGGATTGAATGGCGAAGAGACACCAATATCTTTGGTGTTTGGTTGAATTGCCTAACGGTAAATGTGAATGGTACTGCATTTCTAAGGTATTGCGCAAGGCCTTACTTTGGGAGTTTCAACAAGTTTAAAAAATATATGTGTAATTGTGTTTCTTAAGTGTTATAAAGTGTGCTATAATCTCGCTACAAGGTGGTGAGATTTTTTTATGTCTAGAATTATGTATTTAAAAGAAGCTGCTGCCTATCTTGGCAAAGCGCCGTTCACTCTTCAAAGCTGGGATCGAGCTGGGAAATTAAAAGCTCATCGAACAGCTAACAACAGACGATTTTACTATCAATCAGAGCTTGATCAGTATTTAGGCCTTGATCATAACGAGCCCATTGATAAGCGCAAAATTGTGGCTTACGC
>NZ_PCYU01000001.1:0-20919 GCF_002553775.1 Lactobacillus sp. UMNPBX16 | reverse complement strand
GAATTTCGGGGCGCATATCATAGTTACTCTATTCTCATGTTTTTAGCATTTTCATTCACTTGCAAATCGTGACTTATGATAATAACCAAATTAGTCTGCGCTATTTCCTGCAATAACTTTAACAAATCATTTTGTAGTTCAGGATAGATATTCGCCAATGGCTCATCTAGTAAAAAGCATTGTGCATTAGTTTTCAAAATAGCAGAATATAATTTCACTAATTGTATTTCGCCTGTTGATAGTTCACTCATCTCTCTATCTAAAACTTTCTCAATTTTAAATTGTGATGAATTAAAGACTTTTGCAAAATACTCATTTTTATCAATCTGACTTTTATTAGGATATGATCCTAAATAGTCTCTTACAGAACAATTAGGAAGCGGTGTATCTTGAAATAGACAACTTATATTCGATTCTCTCAGTTTTCTTTTATTAATCAAATCAGCATTTACACCATTTATGGTGATTTTTCCTTCTTTTTTTGGTGTATATAATCCTATTATTGTTCTAAGAAAAGTTGATTTTCCGATTCCATTTCTACCCCTTACAACATAAAATCCAGGAGCAACAAAAGTAGCAGAAATTTTTCTAGTAAACAATGGTGTTTTTCCATCTAAATAAATATTAAAATCCTGTACCTGAATCGAATTTATTTTGGAAACTGCTTTTTCACCATCTTGCTCATCTTTCATGGATAGTAAATTGTTGATTCTCAGCCGGGCTACCCTGAATGATTCAAAGTTAAACAAAATAGAAAAAGCTTCATCTACTTCTCCCAAAAGTTGGTCAAAATATTGAAAAATGATTGAAAAAGAACCAATTGTCATTCTTCCAGAAATGACTGATAAACCACCATTAATGAACAATACTAATTGAAAAATCAGTTGTAAAATAATTTCACTATTAGACATATTCAAATTAAGAAGAAAATCTCGTTTGGCAACGCCTAAAAGCGTTCTTTTTGTACTGCTCCATCTTTCATTTTCTATTTTCTCTCTTTGATTACCCTTTATTTCAATGTATCTACTTAACCATTCGGTAAAGCCTGAAAAGTATTCATTATAGGCTTCTTTCAACTTCAAACTAACTTTGAAAATCTTAGGCCGTAAAAATAAATATATGACACTATATGCAGGCAACAGGATCACTATCAGTAACAAAAAACTAGAGCCAGCTGTAAATAAATACGTAAAAATCAAGACTGAGGAAAGCACGATTGAAATTATTTGATTTACAGTTTGGAAGAAAAAAGTCAACACTTCAGTAGTGTCCTCAGTAATTCTGTCTGCCATTCGAACTGAATTCATTTTTGTGACTTTCAGTGTATCCTTTGAATACAATTCCTTTATTATTGCATCGTTAACTTCTATATTTATTTTTCTGAATTCTAGAATTTGAATTTTATTCATGAAATATGACAACAAAAGTCTTATAAGACTTAGGGTGATTATTAATATAATGCTGCGTATAAATGAATCTCTATCAGCCTTATACACTAAAGAATTTAGCAGCATTCCTTCCAAATAAACATTAAAAGTTAAAATGCCAGTACTGATAATATTCATTCCTAATAGAAGCCAATATTCAACTTTATACTTTTTATCAATTTTGCTAAAAATCATATGCATAGCGTCACCTAATTCTGAACAGCAATCCAAGATATTAAAATATGATGAATATAAAATTAGACAAATTCTATATTTTTATTACTCCTATGTCAATACTAAAAAGATTGATTTTATTTCACTTTCCTGCCTGTATCTGATAATATGTAGTCATCAACTATCTAATAACTACATTTTTACTACACAGAGGTGCAATTATGACTGAAAAAGCTGCAATTAACATCCGTGTTAATAAAGAAACTAAGCAAAACGCAGAGAAAGTATTAAACAAACTAGGCATCCCTATGTCAGTTGCAATTGATATGTACTTACGTCAAATTGCATTAACTGATAGTATTCCTTTTGATCTCTCCTCAAAGAAAAGAGAAAATAGAAACGATCACGATATTGCAATGATGGTCGCAGAAGCTACAGCTCAATATGAGGTCGCTAAGTCTAGCTGGGAGGACAAATTAGCTGAAATCACTCCTGATTGGATGAATATGAACAAGATGACCAAGGAACAACTTGAAGCAAGATTAGCTAAACATGCTCAAGATGCAAGAAATGGTAAAGGTATTGAGATTAGCAAAGCGTTTGATAAGTTAAATAAGGAGTTAGGAATATAAGCATTATGCCAAAATACATAATCAAAGTAACACCTAACGTAACTATAGCACTTAAAGAAATATACCAGTCTATTTTAAAAGTATCTCAATCTCACCAAACAGCTCAAAATTATGTAGAAGATCTTGAGCAAACTATGCAAGCGTTAAATTATTTTCCAGAAAGATATAGAAAAACTCCTTCAGGAAAATACCGATGAGTTAATTTCAAAAAATATGCTATATTCTACTTTATCGAAAACGATACTGTACACATTATTGATGTCATACTAGCTTCATCAAGTACAGTATTCAAATATTAATCCTTTGCCCCATTCTAGCTATTAAGCTATACTAGACAGAAGAAATTAAACAAACTAAGGGACAATAAAATGAGCGATAAATTAATTAGAATTGCATATCTCTACGAAGATTTGATGAACACTTATGGTGATTCTGGTGATGTTAAAATCTTGAGCTTTTTGCTAAAGCGTGAAGGCTACGACACTCAAGTTGATAATATTTCACTTGGTGACGAATTCAACGCCTTTGACTACGATTTCGTTTTCTTCGGCGGCGGCCAGGACTTTGAACAAACTGTTGTCGCTAAAGACTTACCACGTCACAAAGAAACACTTGATAAATACATCAATGATGACAAACCTATGCTCTGCATTTGTGGTGGTTACCAACTAATGGGTAGTTACTACAAGACTAATTCTGGCGTAACTATTCCAGGTTTGGATATTTTGCCACTTCACACTGTCTTCAAGAGCGACAAGCGAATGATTGGTGATACCCGTTACATGACCGAATGGGGCGAAGTTAAGGCTTTTGAAAACCATTCAGGTCAAACTTACTTCGACAATAAGGATAAGCTGCACCCCCTCGGAGACATGATCGAAGGTTACGGCAACAATCCACAAGACCACGTTGAAGGCTTGCGTTACCGCAACTTTATTGGTTCATACTCACATGGTCCATTACTCAAGAACACTAACGTAGCTAATGCCATTATGAAAATGATTCTTGATTGGCACAAAGAGCGAGTTAGCGAAGCAGAAAAAGTCACAGAATAAAAAATCCCAGTCAGAAATTCTGACTGGGACTTTTCATTATCAAATTAATTTAAAACACGCTTAGCTGCTGATGGATAAAAGTAGGCACTGATAGATTGCTTTCTTACTCCTTGACTAGGAGTTGCAGCATGCACATATTGTCCATCGCCAACGTAAATACCAACGTGGTAAGGAGCTGAAGCTGAGCCCCAGAATAGCAAGTCGCCTTTCTTAAGATGACTTAATGAAACCTTTTTACCCTTAGTAACTTGACCATAAGTAGTTCTAGGTAGTGTCTTTTTAGCAGCCTTTTTATAAACGTATTGAGCTAAGCCAGAGCAGTCAAAGGCTGAAGGACCAGTAGCCCCATAAACGTAACTCTTACCAACTTGTTCTTTAGCAAGCTTAACTACGGCGTTACGTTTTTCTGTTTTGCTTTGACTAGCTGCTTGGACAGTTTGTGTTTGAAGTGGAACATTAATGAATGAAATTCCTGTAAAAAATACTGACAAAACTGTGGCGAACTTAACTAAACTACGTTTAAAACTCAATTTATTTCTCCTTAACACTTCTTATCTTTCAACGTTTTCTATATTACCGGAGAAATATTACAGCCTTGTTTTAAAATGACTACTATAAAATTAAGCAATGTAACAAAATCTGCTATTTCTTGTAAATTTTGCTTAACTTGAAAAACACTATAATTTTCTATATGCTTAATACATTAATTTAGGAGTTTTTTATTATGGATAAGATAGATAGTTATGTACGCCACTTTTTAATATTAATCGCGCTAATTTTAGGACTTTCACTCGTTTCAGAACTGCGCGAAATTATTGCCTATGACTCATCTACCATTGGCATTATCTCTTTAACTACTGCCATTATCTGCACTTTTGCCTCAGGTATTACATTGCAATTTCACAAGCTTAACTGGCTTACGATCAGTCTAATCTTAATTCTTTCTGCAATCGTAATTCTATTCTGGTTCAAGACCTATACTTTTGGTCTCGTTGTCAGCATTTTTCTGATTTATAACATCATTGTATTTTTGGTTTGTGTTACTAATATAATTTTTCAAAAGAAGGTTGAATAGTTAACTTCTATATCAGTCGTTGATCTCTATAAAAACTTCAGCTTAAATTGTCTATCTTTATGAAAAACATAAAATTAGGAAGGAATAATTATGACTAGCATTATTTATCGCTGTTACAATTATGGCGATATTCACCGCGATTAGCATCTATAAAATTATCAATGCACGCGTAACCTATAAAAAGTATTATCCTTATCGAAAATTAGTTACTGTAACTTTGATTGGTCTTCCGTGGATATTTCTAGTTTTTCCATTTACTCTAGATTGGAGTACTTATATCACTTTAGTAATAGTCAGAATTCCATATACGATCATCTGGAGTTTATTAACCACAGTTGGAATATATATTGATATCAAGATGCAAAATAAATACCAACATCACAAGGACAACAATGGACACTAAAATTTTAATAGCCATCATCTTAATTATCGTAGTAATTGTACTAGCCTACTCACCATTTTATAAAAAATATCAACTATTTTACTTGAATAAAGTAGGCTATTGGGATATCCTAATCCAATTCCTAGTAATTGCAGGTATCAACTTCTTCATCGGTTTAAAATATGGTCTAGGAGCTCTTTTTCTATTAATTGTTCCTGTTCCATTAGATATTATTTTTCTAATCTCAATGATTTATTCCTACTTTAGAATTAGAAAATTGAAACGCAAATAACTCAAAAAACAGAGCCAACTAAAGCTCCGTTTTTTGATTAATCTTATTTTTCTTCTGTTTCGGCGTCAGATTCAAAGCCATTGCTGCCACAACCACAAGGATTGAACCAACCCAATCCATTGGCATCATTACTAAGTTAAAGAATATTACAGAACCTATCGTTGCAGAAAATGGTTCAAAAGCATCTAATAAACTTACAGTTGATGGAATTACATACCGCAGCGCGTTTGCCATAATTTGAAACGGAATAATCGTCCCAATTACAATAACTGCCGCAGTATACAGCCAAACTTCAGGCTTATTGGGAACTGCATGAAATTGCGGATCAATTATCAATAAACTGATTCCAGCAAAAATCATCCCCCAACCTGTTACTACCATACTAGAAACCTTTTTAACAATGTTAACCGGAATCAAAGTATAAGTAGCCTCACCAAAAGCAGACAAAATGCCCCAAAATAGTGCAACTGGCGTAATGGCCAAATGATTAAATTGACCATGAGTTGACAATAAAAACACACCCCAAAAGGCACATAACGCCGCTATGATATCCAATCTACGCATAACTTGCTTGTGCGTGATGGCTAAATATCCTAATACAAAAAATGGCCCAATAAATTGCAAGATTGTCGCAATCGAAGCATTAGCCACTTGAATACACATAAAATAAAATAGCTGCACTGGCAATAATCCAAATATGCCATAGGCTATAATAACCAAAACATTGTGCTTATTTTTCAACGTAGCTATTGGCTTTTGCTTTAAAAATCCTGAGGCAATTAATAAAACTGCTCCTGAAATAATCAACCTGACTTGGGTTAACCACATTGGTGTTAATTTAGGACTAATATCAAACAATCCTTTAGCGAATAATCCTGACACACCCCACATTACAGCTGCCATTGCTGCTAGAAATGTCCACAATCTTCGTGTTTTTGCTGGTACCATCTCGTTCACCCTTTTTCTTTCTCATTCATCTAATAATTAAACCACAAAAATAAGGATACCTACTAGGCATCCTCAACTTTATTGATGAGCTTTTTTAACTTTCTTTTTCTTAGGTGAAATATTCAAGGCCATAGCTGCCAGCACAACTAAAATCGAACCAATCCAGTCCATTGGGGTCATCACCAAACCAAAGCAAATAACTGAACCAACGGTTGCAGAAAAAGGCTCAAAAGCATCTAGCAAACTTGCCGTTGATGCCTTGATAAAGCGCAGCGAATTAGTCATTAATTGGAATGGAATCAGGGTTCCAATCACAATCACTGCCACCACATCTAGCCATATATGTGGCGTATTCGGAATATGCGGCATCTGTGGGTGCACAATCATTAGGCAAATTCCCGCTGACAGCAATCCCCAACCTGTAACGACTAAACTAGAAACTCGCTTCAACACACTGATTGGAATTAATGTATTGGTCGCAACTCCAACAGCTGAAAGCAAACCCCAGAATAGAACGCTAGGCGTTAAAGCAAAGTGATTAAAACGCCCATGTGTCGCCAGCAATACTACGCCAATAAAGGCACAGATGGCAGCAAGCACATCTATTCGCCGCATTACTTGCTTATGCGTTACAGCTAGGTAGCCCATTACAAAAAAGGGACCAACAAATTGTAAAATCGTGGCAATCGAAGCATTAGCTTGTTGTACTACAATAAAGTAAAACAATTGGACTGGTAATAAACCAAAAATCCCATATGCGATAATCGTCCACGCGTCATGCTTATTTTTCATTGTAGCGATTGGCTTTTGCTTTAATACGCCAGCTACAATTAACAAAATAATGCCTGAAGTTACCATTCTAATCTGTGATAGCCACATTGGTGTAATGTCAGGACTAGTATTAAATAGACTCTTAGCAAATAGACCTGATATTCCCCACATTACGCAAGCTAATCCAGCTAAAAAGGCCCACAGGCGCCGTTGTTTTTGTGTAACCATTCTTTTTAATCCCCAACTTTTCTAAAACTAACATACTCTATCATAACAAAAACGGGCTAGTTTGAACTAGTCCGTTAATTTTTTATTCATCGTTTTTCTTAATTAGGTTTCTGCTAGGCATTAACTGCATGAATGTAGCAACAATAATTAAAAAGCCACCAAACATGTCCATTGGGCCAAAGTCCGCATGAAGCAGTGAAACTGACAGGATCGTTGCAATCAGTGGCTCGAAGGCTCCAAGCATCCCTACCGTACTTGGTTCAATATACTGCACACTAGATAAGTACATTGTATAAGCTAACAATGTTCCACCAATAATAATATAAACAATTACCCAAACATCAACTGGTGCAAGTTTTGGCATTGGTTGAGTGAAGTAAATTGGTAAAAAGGCAATGCCTGCAACCAACATTGCTGCGCCGATTACTGGAATCGGCCCATACTTTTTGAATAATTTCCCAGGTAATACTGTATTAATCGCTTCAGAAAAAGCCGCAATTAAGCCCCAGAAACAAGCAAGCGGTGATAAAGCAAGTTGATCGAATCTGCCACCTGTAGCCAAGATGAAGGTTCCTACAACTGCTACCACAATTGAAATCGTATCAATTCTTCGTGGCCACATCTTACTTCTCAATGAAGAATATATAATTATGAAAACTGGCGCTAAAAATTGAATCACCGTACCCGATGCACCCCAAAAACAGGCACCGACAACAGCTAAAGTCAATCCTTTATAACGCTGATTCACATTCACACATCCTTTAGATTAATGTTTTTCATTGTAACATGGGCTAAAGGAAAGGTTCAATGCTTCTAAAGTTGATTTAATCTATATAACGTATAACCTGACACGCTAGCCAATAAGCCGATTGTAAAAAGCAACCAAGATTCTGGATGAAAGGCAATTAAAACAAGTGAAAGAAAGCCTGCTGCTAAACTAGAATTGCGTTCCATTCGCTTTTTGCCAAAAAGCAGACCACACATAATGCCAACCATAGTTAGCACATAAAATGAGTCAACTAACAGTAACAAATTCTCAATAATTGCTAGATCACTTGGCTTTACTTTTACACTCAAATCAGTAAAAATCTGAGCACAGCCAAAAAATACCATCACAAATGCAGCTAAGATCGTGATAAAGCTAATCGTACGAAAAACTGACTTCACCTTTTGAGTTGGCGTTTCATCGATAAAGGTTTTTAAGAAAAACTCGTGATCTTTTTTTGCTACTACAGCTCTGCCCGTCTTCTTGTCATACCAGTTCAATAGACCAGAACCAATTAGCATAATAGCAATCACAGCAAACTGGATGACAATTAAACGCATGAAAATTGGAAAGGCATAGATTACCGTCAATAACAAAATTACTACATAGATCAGCTCTGCATAAAGAAAGAAATGCAGACGCTGTTTATTTTTGAAAATAGTTTGGAATGTTTTTGAATTAGGATCTTGCATAAGACTTCTCCCCACTAAATCTTATTACGAAAACTCAACCAGAAATTTGCCCCACTGAGAATCAAGCCAATAACAGTAGCTACTTGCATGCTTGGCTGCATGAAAAGCAAGATCAGTGATAAAACAACAGTTAAAACGCTAGACGCACGAATTAATTTACGATTTCCACCTAAAATACCGACCTCCACACAAAAGAGTAGAACAACATATAGGCCATCACCAATCAGCCAAACATTTTCAAAGAGATTGGCAAAATTACCGGTAAGCGGCTTAGCCAAAATGTCAGTCCAAAGCTGACGTGCAAAAGCAATACTTAAACCGATATTTGCCCAAAAGAGCAAGAATTCAAATAAGCGAAGAAATACGTTTTTAGTAAATCTAATACTAGTCAGTGTTTCCCAGAATGTATCGTGTTTTTTAATCACTATCCTTCGATCAAGAAAGGCACCAATTGAATAATAAATCAGAATTGCAATCCCTTGAAATGCAATCAAATACATAAAAACTTTAAAGTCAAACATCAATGTGAATAGTAAAACTACTACATAAGCTAACTCAAAATATAATACACAGCGACTAAACTTTCGCTCGCTAAGCCAGTGCTTCAATTCTCTTTTATTCATATGATCACTAATATTGCCATTCATATTCTCACCCTCTTTTAATAATTATCTAATTATGCAAAAATTGTATAATGATTTCAAAATTTTGTCTAGTCCTTTTATAATTGATTTAGTAAATATTTTTCGAGGTAAATTATGAATTATCCCATTTTAATTACTATTTTGATCTTCTTGCTGTGCTTTGGCCGATTCATTTGGATCATTACTCACGAACGTCGTTCCTTACGCGCTGGAGTTAGCTTAGTTATCACCTTATTTAGTTTTTTATTTTTAGGTGTAGTCATTCTGGTTAATATCGCTGACCTTGATCCACATTACAAAGACTGGATTTTGCCATTATTTGTGATTGCGCTATTTGCTGTGATGGCTGGAACGATTATCTTTGCATTAACTTTGATCATTATGTTTTTCTACGATGGCATTAAAATCATTATCAAAGAAGGAAACCGCTGGACAAATTATCTTTCTCTGGGCATGGGGATTTCCATTATCTTCTTCCTATTTTTATATCCTCTTGTGGGACGAATTAGTCATGATAGCTGGTTAAAGTATCCCTATATTTTTCTATGGCTAGTCATCATCTACTTAGTCACTATCATGATGATGTATACTTTAACTTCTTGGATTAATTTAATTAATTGGCACATGCCGCACTTAGACTACATCGTAGTGTTAGGCGCTGGCATTATGGGAACAAAGGTAACACCACTTCTGGCAGCAAGAATTTCCCGGGGAATAGAAATTTATCACAAAAATCCTGGCTCTAAGTTAATCATGTCTGGTGGCCAAGGACCTGGTGAAGACATTCCTGAAGCAGTTGCTATGGCTGAATATGCTGAAAAACTGGGTATTAATAAAAACGATATTATTATCGAAAATAAATCCAAAACTACCCAGCAGAATTTGCAATTTTCACATGCACTGATGAAACCAAATAGTCGCTTCTGTATTGTAACTAGTTCCTACCATGTGTATCGCGCTCTGGTTTTAGCTAAACGTCAAGGACTCAAGTGTACTGGTTATGGTGCCAAAACTAAGTGGTATTTTACTTTAAATGCTTTTGTGCGTGAATTCATTGCATATCTGGTAATTACTAAGAAAATGCAATTGACTATCATCGGTTTTCTAGCAGCTATCATGATTGCTGCTGCCGCATTTCATTTTTAATTTATTGCGTTAAGTTGAGCAACTTAGCGTTTTTTATTGATTTATCTTTTAATTTTTTTATAATTATAGTCAAATCTATAGAAAGCAAGGTGTAACTATGAGGATTCGTAAAAACAACTTGTCAAACTGTCATTAGTCAGGATGACGAGTCCTGACTTTTTCAAAAAAGCAGGTTACTTATGTCAGAAACAAAATTCAATAAAACTCTTCTTAGTGTCAGTCATGTGGATTTTTCCTACCCTAAGCGCAATTTATTCACCGATCTAAATTTTTCTATTGCTAATGGTGAACGTGTTGCTCTAGTTGGGCCTAATGGAATTGGTAAATCTACACTAATTGACCTAATTCGTAAGCAAATCCAACCAGATGATGGACAGATTATTTGTCACGGTGAAATTAATTATGTACCTCAAGTCAATGATCAAACTGTAATTAATGACTCAAAGAGCGCTGGTGAAAAGCGATTAGATTTAATTGAAAATACTATTTGGCTTCCTGGTTCTCTTCTCTTATTGGACGAGCCGACAGTTTACTTAGATGACACAAATATCCAGAATTTACTCTACTTACTCAAGAATTATGATGGAGCAATTCTAGTAGCTAGCCATGATCTGGATTTTATCAACCAACTATGTGAGAGAACTATTATTCTGCAGCCAAATAATGCAGTTTATTACCCAGGAAATTACGCACAGTATCTCGAACAAAAACAATTAGATAAACAAGCCGTACACAATTTTAACGAAAAGCGAGATATATTAAAGCAACAAATTACTGAAAAAGTCTCTACTTTAAAGCAAAAGAGTACTGACTATAATCATTTTGCTAAAACACAAGACAATACTGGTCGCTATCCTTCGCGAAGCCATGATCATGTCCAAAAAGGATTAAATAGTCGGCTTAAGCGAGCTGAACGTGAACTGGCTAAACTTCCAGAGAAACAGCACCTATATCAACATCAACTTAAACTTCCTGAATTTAAAAAGTGGCCGACTAAAATACATAATTACTCTATCAAAATAGATCAATTACTCAGTCCCCAAAATAAGACTTTATTATCTAATACACAGTTAAACTTGCAAACAGCCGATATTATTGGATTAATCGGCCCCAACGGCTGCGGTAAAACAACATTGCTCAAATATTTAGAACACTACATTAATCAGCAGCAATCTTTGCCACCAGCCAGCTACATTGGTTTAAATACGACTAAACAAAAGAAACCTGCCACAGTAGCAGATTTCTTTTACGAGACTATTTTGAGCAAAACTGAAGTTAAGCGTCTTTTAGTTAAAATGGATATGTTTGTCGATTTGACTACAAGACTCACGGATTTGAGTGGTGGCGAATTTGCTAAATTAGCATTAATCAAGCAGCTATACCTTGAACAAGAATCTATTCTATTACTTGATGAGCCAACTAACTATCTTGATCCAGAAAGTGTGACGGCCTTGGCCCAAATGCTAAAACAGTCGCATCTCACTTGTATTATTGCATCCCACAATCGCAAATTTTTAACCCAATTTTGCCAACAAATCTATAAAATTAAGCAGCAAAGACTAATTGAATTGCACTAAAGCATTTCTCTTAAACACATATTTGCTAAGCATATCCTTTACTATCCCCATCTATATTAATGAAGATCACATTTGGTGCTGCAGAAGTTTGGTGCGTTTCTTTATTATATTTACCACCATAATACTCATAACGAGGTTTCCCCTTGCCAAAAGGATCTATTCGGCAAAGAAAGATCACATATGTCGCTTTGAATTCTTTTTCCGGACAGCCACCTAGCCCGCCATAGATTATTTCTTCCTGATAAGCGTTGGCAACTTCCAGAATGTTTTCTCCTGGTTCTTGCGACCCTACTTGAATGATTAACCCGTATTTATTGCGCCTATTGTCTCGCGCAATTACATGTACGATTGCTTTTTCATCTAAGACATTTCTATTTGGATCATCAAGTGATTTTGCTTCCTGAATATTGAGTTCAGGAAGCATTCTTTGTACTGCTGAAAGAAGCTGATCATTATACTTCTTCATAATTCCTGCGGCCAAGTGATCCACCATTGCCGGTGACATTTCATTTTCTAACATAAAAAAATCCTCATTTCTAAAAATCTGAGAGTTTTATTCCCCTATTACTTATTACGCAAAAAAACGCAAAAATTTTTTTCAGAAAATGAAGATTTTTCAATTTTTTAGTTTTCTTTTCTAAAAAATGGACTGAGTAGCGATACAAGCAGGCCGTAAATAAAATACCAGCGATAAATATCTGCCAAGTCTTGATTTTGAATCCACAAAATTATTGCAATTACTGTCAGTAAGCCACCTAAAAAGATTGTTGAACCCATATTTTTATCAGTAAAGAAGCTGATAGCAGCACCTAAGGTAATTAACGCTACCAAACTATAAATTACGATAATCACTGGTCCTTTAGTCTGAACGTTAACATCAAGCATTGGTGCGTTAGTAAACAGCTGCCACACGATAAAACCAGCTAATGCAATGCCACATAGCAATACTAGTAATCTAAAAACAAAAGTTAAAGTCTTTTTCATTATTTTTCTCCTGTATGCATAATAATACTAGTATAACAGCATTACTGTTGCATATGAAAAGCGCTTGGATTATTATTTCCAAACGCTTTTTTACTATTCTTTTGCTTGCATAAATTGTTTTCTAGTGATGTATTTGATTGATTTAACGTATTGCCCCTTGTGTTGAATTGAAATATATTGGCCTGATGGATCGTAGCCACCGACTTTCTTTAACGATATATTCTTTTTAGTCTTAAGATTGTATGCTTTTACGTTGTAATACTGTTGTGTACCTTTATTTACCTTAGCATAACTTATTTCCTGAGAAATAAATGGATTTAATCTATCAGTAAAAGAGTTATGAAATGAAAAAATGCAGATTACTCCCACTACTAGCACTAGTGCCGTTACAAATGCGGTTTTAATAGTACTTTTATTCATAATATTCACCTTCATCGTTCAACTATTGTTATACTAAAATAGTACACCCATTCAGTTACTTTAACAATTGTTTCTAGCAAAAAAACGCTTGGAAAATTCCAAGCGTCTTTCACTTAATCATCTAAACCAAGTTTTTCGAAAATTTCATCAACATGACGCAAGTGATAATGATAATCAAATGCATCATCAATATCTTCCTTGGATAGGTAATTCATAATTTCACTGTTTTCAACCAATGGCTTAAACTGCTTTTGCTCATTCCATGATTTAGCAGTTAGCTTCTGTACCATATCATAAGCTTTTTCACGAGATAGACCTGCTTCATCGATCAACTTAAGCAATACTCGTTGAGAGTAAATTAAACCGTATGTACGATCCATATTCTTAAGCATCGTTTCAGGGAATACATCTAAGTTAGTCAAAATCCGGTTGAAACGGTGCAACATGTAGTCAATTCCGATCGTCGTATCAGGCAAGATAACCCGCTCTGCACTAGAGTGTGAAATATCACGTTCATGCCATAACGCTACATCCTCGTATGCTGTAACGACATGTCCACGCATTACTCGAGCCATTCCACAGAGGTTTTCTGAGCCAATTGGGTTACGCTTGTGTGGCATTGCAGATGATCCCTTTTGGCCAGCACGGAAATGTTCCTCAACTTCATGAATTTCACTGCGCTGCAAGCCACGAATTTCTGTCGCCCAATTTTCAATACTAGTAGCAATCAATGCTAATGTCGCAATGTATTCTGCATGCAAATCACGAGGCAATACTTGACTAGTAATTGGCTGTTGTGTCAAACCTAATTGCTTCATTACGCTAGTTTCAACTGCAGGTGGAACATTAGCAAAAGTACCAACAGCACCCGAAATTTTGCCAGATTCAACGCCTTTTGCGGCGTGTTCAAATCGTTCAATATCACGATTGATTTCTGCGTACCAGCGAGCAATCTTGAGGCCAAATGTAGTTGGTTCAGCCTGAACGCCATGTGTACGTCCCATTTCTACTGTGTACTTATACTTTTTAGCCTTTTCTGCAATAGTTGCTTTTAATTCGTGCAGATCTTTTCTGATAATCTCATCAGCTTGTTTAAGTAAGTAGCCTTGAGCAGTATCAACCACATCAGTTGAAGTCAAACCAAAGTGCACCCATTTTTTCTCAGGGCCAAGGCTTTCAGACACAGTTCTAGTAAAAGCAACCACGTCATGGTGGGTTACTTGCTCAAGCTCAGCCACACGCTCTGCAGTAAAGCTGGCATTCTTAGCAATCTTCTCCGCATCTGCTTCTGGCACTTCACCGAGTTCTGCCCAAGCCTTTGTTGCGGCAATTTCTACTTCAAGCCAAGCTGCATATCTATTTTCGTCTGTCCAAATTTTCCCCATTTCTGGGCGAGTATAACGTTCAAGCATAAATTACATTTCCCATGGATTCTTCAAAACAATAGTTTGTTCACGATCTGGACCAACTGAAACAGTTACCAAAGGAACGCCAACCAACTCTGAAACGCGGTTCAAGAATTTCTTAGCATTTTCTGGAAGAGCGTCCCAAGTCTTAACTTGAGTAATATCTTCATCCCAAGCTGGAAGTTCTTCATATACAGGCTTACATCTGTATAATTCCTTCAAACTTGCTGGATAATAATCAATCTTTTCACCATCAAGTTCATATGCAGTACAAATCTTGATCTTGTCAAAGCCTGAAAATACATCAAGCAAGTTCAAGCTAAGGCCATTGATACCAGCAACACGCTTTGAGTGACGCAATGCAACGGAGTCAAACCAACCAACACGACGTGGACGACCAGTAACAGTACCATATTCATGAGCAGTTTCACGAATACGGTCACCAACTTCATCAAGCAATTCAGTTGGGAAAGGACCGGCACCAACACGAGTAGTGTAAGCCTTGCAGACACCAATTACAGTATCAAGACGATTAGCACCTATACCAATACCTGAACAAATACCACCAGAAATAGTATTAGATGAGGTTACAAATGGATAAGTACCTTCATCAATATCAAGCATCACACCTTGCGCACCTTCAAATAAAACTTTCTTATTTTGGTCAAGTGCATCATTCACTAAGACAGAAGTATCAGTTACATACTTCTTCATTCTTTGACCATATTCATAGTATTTATCAAAAATGTCTTCAAATTTAAGTGCTGGCTTACCATAAACCTTAGTAAATAATTCATTCTTTACTTCAAGGTTAGCACGCAATTTTTCTTCAAAGGTGTCTTTTTCAAGCAAATCACAAACGCGGATTCCAATTCTTGAAGCCTTGTCCATGTAAGTTGGTCCAATACCATTCTTAGTAGTACCAATCTTGTTAGCCCCCTTAGCTTCTTCTTGATATTCATCTTGCTTAATATCATAAGGCATAATGATGTGGGCACGATTAGAAATTCTCAAGCCACTAGTATCAATGCCACTCTTTTCAAGATTTTCTAATTCGCCAAACATTACTTCTGGATTGATTACGACACCATTACCAATAACTGTATTGTCCTTGGCTGCAAAAATACCAGAAGGAATTAAACGCATCTTGAAAGTTTGACCATTAATATCAATAGTATGACCTGCGTTGTTACCACCATTTGAACGAACTGCAACTGCAGCATCCTTACTCAAAAAGTCAGTAATCTTTCCCTTACCTTCATCGCCCCATTGGCTTCCTACGACTGCGACTGCTGTCATTTAAAATTCACCTCATAAAAATCTCTATAAATATTACGTATGCTAGTCTAGCAATTAATTTACAAATAATCAATATAAAATCCGAATTATTTTATTTTTAAATTATTTCATAGTTCGATTTTTATATTGACAAACACAAATTATTCCCATATAGTATGTCTCGGTCAACAAACAAGATTAAAGGGAGCAGTTTTAAAATGAGTAACTACTTTAGTATGGAAGCCTTTGACTATGATGATATCCAACTTGTACCTAATAAGGGTATCATCAAAAGCCGTCGTGATGCAGATACCAGTGTCAAGTTCGGAAACCGAACATTTAAAATACCGGTTGTTCCTGCCAATATGGAAAGTGTCATTGATGATAACCTCGCTATTTGGCTAGCCCAAAACGATTATTATTACGTAATGCATCGTTTTGAACCCGAAAAGAGAATTCCCTTCATCAAAATGATGCATCAAAAAGGATTATTTGCATCTATTTCAGTTGGCATTAAAGACAGTGAATATGATTTTATTGATGAATTAGTCAAGGAAAACCTTAAACCAGAATATATTACTATTGATGTAGCTCATGGTCACTCCGTTTACGTGATTAAGATGATCAAGTATATTAAGGAAAAATTACCTGATTCATTTTTAACAGCGGGCAATATTGCTACGCCAGAAGCCGTACGTGAACTCGAAAATGCAGGCGCCGACGCAACCAAGATTGGTGTGGGACCTGGTAAAGCATGTATTACCAAATTGAAGACTGGCTTTGGTACTGGTGGTTGGCAATTAGCCGCATTAAGAATGTGCAGTAAATCTGCTTCTAAGCCATTAATTGCCGACGGTGGGATTCGTCATAACGGCGATATCGCTAAGTCAATTCGTTTTGGCGCTACCATGGTTATGATTGGTTCAATGCTGGCTGGTCATGAAGAATCACCTGGTAATGTAATCAAAATTAATGGTAAAACTTACAAGCAATACTGGGGCTCAGCCTCTGAGGTTCAAAAAGGTGCTTACAAAAATGTAGAAGGTAAGCAAATGTTAGTGCCATACCGTGGCTCAATTAAGGATACTTTAAAAGAAATGAAGGAAGACTTGCAGTCATCCATCTCATACGCTGGTGGTCGCGATCTTAATTCCATTAAGTTAGTCGACTACGTAATCGTTAAAGACAATATTTTTGATGGTGATAAGTAATTTTAATAAAATTTTTGCATTTTTATTATTTTCCTGTTAAGAATATTACGATAATATAGTATTATCTATCTTTTTTCGATAGAATAATATAGGTCGAGTTATTGTAGGGTAGTCAATAACTCGGCTTTTTTTGATTATTTTTTAAAAACGATTGGACAGAGTTTTAAATTGTGTTATACTAGTTGTCGTTGATGAATGCGCCCTTAGCGCAACTGGATAGAGTGTCTGACTACGAATCAGAAGGTTGAAGGTTCAAATCCTTCAGGGCGCACTTAAAAACGGGAAATGGCTCAGTTTGGTAGAGCACCTGGTTTGGGACCAGGGGGTCGCAGGTTCGAATCCTGTTTTCCCGATAAGTTAACCGCACTTCATTGAAGTGCGGTTTTTTTGTGTAAAAAAATAAGTATTCCCTCGGAAATACTTATCATGCTATGCCCCTTTAGTAGCTCGTCTAAAGATAATCTGTGTATCTGAATCTACATATTTCAATAACGGTAAATCGTAATCCTTAACCTGGGCCAAAACATTTACTTTCTCATTGCATGGCAAATCGCGTTTAGTAATCTCGATTTCGCCTTCATAACGCGGATACAAATGATTATCAATCGTCACGCTGCCAGTTGGTCTAGCATAAATATTATCTTGCGGCTCTGTTGACAAAAACATCTTTTTTCTGCTTTCCTTTAAGCGAATTACGTCACGCGCCACATCTGGACGATTATGCCAATCATTGCCAAACAATTCTGGTATATCAGTATCTAAATGCAGTGTAATTGCACCCTGTTTTTGATAATTAGTAATCGATTCAATTGCATCCCTCGTAAGTTGCGGATCTCCCACAAAAATGTGATCGCAATCATAATCTTTCAATTCTAAGATCGCAGCTAATGGGTTTTCATATCGCTGCTTCTCCAACGTTGGCAATCCTGCAAAAATTGGTCCACGCAATTTGCCATTTCCTGAAATAAAGGCTGCTGTTTTCAAACCATATTGCTTAAGCCACTCATTCTTCTTTTGCATCCAGTGTGCATCAAGACCTGTTTCAGGACGTGGGTAGAAGTTATGTCCTGCTGTTAATTTTTCAAAATTTGCATTGCTATAACGCAGATCATCAATATTTTGTTGCGTAATAATGCTGGCATTTAGAACTATCGGCATTTCTTTGGACAACTTGGCAATAATATCAGTAGAAAATCCATGATCTACTCTAAGACCAGTTAGACTCAAACTTTTAATTTGCTCAACACTATTGACATTAATACCCAAATCTTGCAGATCATCTGCCGTGACATCTGCAATAATTTTCAAGTCTAGTTTTTGACACCAATTAGTTAAGTCCGCCAGCCGATTTAAAATCGTCTCACTATCAGTATCAGGTACAGCTAGCTGAGTAAAAACGCAGGTAAATCCACTATTGCGCATCGTCAGCAAATAATTGTAATTCTCGGACGTCAAATCGTGTCCTAGATAAACAGAAAATCCTAACATTCTTATTCCTCCAAAATTAATTAATTTCTTTTATTATCTATAACTTAAACGCTTTCCTAAATATCTTACTACATTTTTTGCTTGCTTTTTTCTAAAAAATAATGTTAAATACATATAAACAAATTAAAAAGCGATGAAAAAGACGAGTAAATAATCTAATTCTTTCCAGTGAATTAGTGCTAGTGTGAAACTAATAGACCCTGGATTATTGAAAAACACTTTTAGCAGCTCACCGAAATAACAATCCTTAGAGTAGGTTGAGACGTCTCCGGTACGTTACCACGCCGGTGGAGCATGATAGTGCTTCATGAGTCGGTCTATTAAAATATAGACAATGTGGGTGGTACCGCGGAAAAAAGCCTTTCGTCCCTGTTTTTTTAGGGAGCGAAGGGCTTTTTCTTTGCTCTAAGTACATTAGAAAGAGGACTTATATTATGACACTTATTTTACCTAAAGATTATCACCCAACATTAACTGTGCGCGACACTGAAGCTGCGATTGTATTTATTCGTGAAACCTTCCAAGATAAATTGGCAGAAATTCTCGGTTTACAAAGAATGTCAGCTCCAATGTTTGTTGAAAAAAAGACCGGCTTAAACGACAACTTAAATGGTGTTGAACGTCCCGTTGCCTTTGACATGAAGGCAATGCCTAAAGAAGATACTATCGAAGTAGTTCACTCATTGGCTAAATGGAAGAGATTGGCTTTGAAACGCTATGGTTTCGGAATGCATGAAGGACTTTACACCAACATGAACGCCATCCGCCGGGACGAAGATCTTGATAACTTCCACTCCATCTATGTTGACCAATGGGACTGGGAAAAGATTATTAGTAAACAAGAACGCAACACCGACACACTTGAAGTTACTGTGATGAACATTTTTAAGGCAATTAAGGCAACTGAAAAGCTGGTTGCTGCACGCTACCCTGGCTCTACTTACCGCTTAGCTGATCACGTTTCATTTATTACTACTCAAGAATTAGAAGATCGCTGGCCTGATCTTTCTCCAGAAGAGCGTGAAGATAAGATTGCTAAAGAAGAAAAAGCCGTCTTTATTATGAAAATTGGTGACAAGTTAAAGCGTAGTGGTGAACCACACGATGGCCGTGCACCAGACTACGATGACTGGCAATTAAACGGCGACTTAATTTTCTGGTATGAGCCACTTGATAGCAAAATTGAAATTTCTTCAATGGGTATTCGTGTTAGCGAAGAAAGTTTGCGTGAACAATTGAAGAAGGCTCACTGTGAAGACCGTGAAAAATTACCATTCCACCAAATGCTTTTGAAGGGTGAATTACCTTATTCAATCGGCGGTGGGATCGGTCAATCACGCTTATGTATGTTGCTGTTAGGTAAGGCTCATATTGGTGAAGTACAAGCTTCTATTTGGCCAGAAGATATGGTTGAGGCTTGTGAAGCTGACGATATTAAGTTGCTATAAAAAATATATTGATGTACGCGTGATGCTAGTTAAATCGTTTTAGTTATAAAAAAAGTCCAATCAGATTAGACTTATGTTGTAACAATTATTAATGAAAGAAGTCTGATCTAATTGAACTGTCTTAAGCTTAATCGTTTTAGCCATCATTTACAAATAAGTTTTCAAAAATTATCTGTCATTTGTCATAAATTATATTCTATCTATGCCCCTGATAAGCTTTCTAAACGCAAAAACGTTGATAAGTGCGCTATTTCTGATAGTTCTCTTTTAGCCATGCTTATCTGGCAGGCTGAAATTGGGATTGAATCTCAAAGACGTTTCAGTGCTTTCTTTAGCTGTATATCCCAATCCAGATTCAACAGGCGGGCTCGCCAGCTTTTGCCTTTAATTTATTTGATACGCCGCAACCTTAATCAGGAAGCAGATCTGACTGACAGATTTATTATTGTCGACAGCTTTCCGATCCCGGTATGCCAGCCTGTCAGAAACAGACGAGTAAAAATCTTTAAAGACTACGCCGACATAGGCTATAAAGCAACCAAAAAAATTTACTATTATGGGTTTAAGGTGCATGCATTAGTAAGTGATGACGGCTATATCCTAAATTACACAATCACTAAGGCTTCTGGAAACTGTCAAATCTTTTGTGTAAATAGATCTTTCTCGTAAATTGATTTTTTAATTATTTATTTAATCAAAGTAGGATTCTAAGGTGTCCTGAACCTGACCAAAGCCTTTATGAATTCGATTGAAATAACGGTCATTGTAGCTCATTGCCTGAATACCAATAAAAGCATCAAGCGACTGTTCAGTTGGAAACTCTGCCTTAGGCTTAGCTTTGCGCTTGATCACATTGTTAAATGATTCAATCATGT
>NZ_PCYU01000019.1:0-91593 GCF_002553775.1 Lactobacillus sp. UMNPBX16 | reverse complement strand
ATGTATCATAGCCCAGAAATGCAGTCAATTCAGCTTCTAACAAGTTATTAACAGCCTGTTGTAGCTCTTTGCGCAATAAATCATTTATTTTGTCTGGATTGAATAGAGCTTGAGCAAAATCTTTGGTAAAATCATTCATGAAGGAGTTCTTCTTTCTGTATGTGTTTTTTGTTCAAACCAATCATACGAGAAAGGAACTCCTTTTTCTAATGTTTAAAGAAATAAATTTAAGGAATCAGTCATCCTTACACAAACTATTTTACAGTCTCACTGTTTTTCTCGGTAAAATTAAATTAAGCGTTTTTTATAGAAAGGAAAAATTATGCAAAAAGAACAAGAAATCCAAATGTTGAAAGAATTCTCAGATGCCAATTCAACTTCGGGCTTTGAGGAAGAATTCGTTAAGCTGTTTACTAGTTATGCGGAAAAAACGGCAGATATTGAGGTAGATGGGATGCTCAATGTTTATGCCGCCAAGAAAGAAAATAAGGGAAATCGACCGGTAATTCAACTTGATGCGCACTCAGATGCTGTAGGCTTCATTACGCAAGCTGTTCGCCCTAATGGTTTAATTAAGTTTGTTCCACTTGGTGGTTGGGTAAAATATAATATTCCAGCCTTGCGCGTTAAAGTGCGCAATCGTGATGGAGAATATATCCCTGGCGTTGTAGCAACTAAGCCGCCTCACTTCATGACAGCAGCTGAGCGCAATAATGTACCTGATGTGGCAGATATGTCAATTGATGTTGGTTCTTCTAGCCGTGAGGAGACAATCAAGGACTACAAGATTGATACAGGTTGCCCTATCTTTGTTGATGTTAAGTGTGAATATCATGAAAAGTCCGGTTTATTCTTCGGTAAAGACTTTGATGATCGTTTTGGTGCTGGTGCGATGGTTGATGTGCTTGATAATTTGAAGGGTGAAGAAACTAACTTTGACGTGGTGGCTGCACTTTCTAGTCAAGAAGAAGTTGGCTTGCGTGGCGCCTATGTAACGGCTAGAAAAGTTAAGCCAGATCTTTGTCTGGTACTCGAAAGCTGTCCAGCTGATGATACTTTTACGCCTGACTGGCTTTCTCAAACTGGTCTAAAACGTGGCCCAATGTTGCGCGATATGGATACGACATTTTTACCAAATCCTAAGTTCCAACAATATGCATGTGATTTAGCTGATAAAAATAATATTCCATATACTCGTTCAGTTAGAACCGGTGGCGGTCAGGATGGCGCTGCAATTTACTACGAAAATGGTGCGCCAACAATTGTCATCGGTATTCCGGTGCGCTATGAACACTCACCATATTGTTTCAGTAGTTATAAGGACTTTAAGGCTTCAGTTGATTTAGCTACTGCAATTATTCGTGATATTACCCAGGAAAAGCTAGATAGCTTCAAAAAGTTTTAATAAATTGCTTAAAAAGATGGATTCTCTATTATAAGGGACCATCTTTTTTGATATACTTAAACATAATTTTATATTTTAAGCGAGGTAAAGAGATTGATTACAGTATCCGACGTTAGTTTACGATTTGGTGGCCGCACACTCTATGAAGACGTTAACTTAAAATTTACTCCAGGCAACTGCTACGGCGTAATTGGTGCCAATGGTGCCGGTAAGTCAACTTTTCTTAAATTGTTAGAGGGGAAACTGGAACCAACAACAGGTTCAATTTCAATTGATCCCAATGAGCGCATGTCCAGCTTGAACCAGGACCACTTTGCTTTCGAAGACTTCTCTGTCATGGACACAGTAATTCAAGGGCACAAGGAACTGTATCAAGTAATGAAAGAAAAAGATGCTCTTTATGCCAAACCTGACTTTGGTGATGAAGATGGGGTTAAGGCAGCTGAATTAGAGAGCAAGTTCGCAGAACTTGATGGTTGGAATGCGGAAGCGGATGCGGCTAAGCTGCTGCAATCATTAGGGATTCCTGAAGAAGAACATCAAATGATGATGAAGGATTTACCTGAAAGCGAAAAAGTTAAGGTCTTATTGGCCCAAGCTTTGTTTGGTAATCCTGATATTTTGCTATTGGACGAACCGACTAACGGTTTGGATGTTCATACCGTTGAATGGTTAGAAGACTTTTTGGCTGATTACCCTAACATTGTGATTGTTGTTTCCCACGACCGACACTTTTTAAATCAAGTATGTACTGAAATGTGTGACGTTGATCGTGGTAAGATTCAGCTTTATGTGGGTAACTATGACTTTTGGTATGAATCGAGCAAACTAGCTAATGAATTAGCTGCTAACCAAAATGCTAAAAAAGAAGAAAAGATGAAACAATTGCAAGAATTTATTGCCCGCTTTTCTGCTAATGCATCTAAATCACGTCAGGCAACTTCTCGAAAGAAACAACTTGATAAAATTACCTTGGACGATATTAAACCATCGAGTCGTAAATATCCATTTGTAAAATTTGAAATGCACCGTGACTTAGGGAATGACCTAGTTAAGGTGGAAAATGTTTCTTATTCAGTTGATGGTGAAAAGATTCTGGATAATGTGTCTTTCATCGTGCGTCCTGGTGATAAGGTAGCATTTTTATCACGTAACGCTTTAGCAACGACTGCGCTGCTTGATATCGTTGCTGGTAAGCTTAAGCCTGATACTGGGACAGTGACTTGGGGTCAAACAACTGCCTTTAACTACATGTCACGCGATTTGAATGCTAACTTTAATAATGATGAACTCACAATCTTAGATTGGCTACGGCAATATGCGACTAAGGAACAAGATGATAATACTTTCTTGCGTGGATTCTTGGGTCGAATGCTCTTTAGTGGGGAAGAAATTGAAAAGAAGATCAAAGTACTTTCCGGTGGGGAAAAGGTTCGTTGTCAATTGTCCCGAATGATGCTTGAACCGGCTAATGTATTGATCATGGATGATCCAACTAACCACTTAGACTTGGAATCAATTACGGCCTTAAACGATGCCCTTGTTTCATATCCAGGTTCAATTTTATTCACGTCACATGATCATGAATTTATTCAGACTATTGCTAACCACATTATCGAAGTTGGACCTAAAGGTATTGTTAGTCGCCAAGATACGAGTTATGACGAATTCTTAGATAAAGAATCAATTCAATCGGCAGTAGCTAAGATATATTAATAAAAGATTATTGAATTTCTTGTGGTTGAAACTTAGCTATTTTTGGTTCATGATGTGAGGTAAATAAAGAATGAAAGGACTTACATTATGAAACGAATTAAAATGGGATGTACTACTTTAAGCATTCCAGCGATGGCACTTGGCATTATGCGAATGAATCAAAAATCAGTTCCAGAGGCTCAAGTGGCAATTCAAGCCGCCTATGATGCTGGGATCAACTTCATTGATTCTGCTGATATTTATGGCGGTGGAAAATCAGAAGAGATTTTTGGTCAAGCTTTTAGCCAAATGCAGATCAAGCGTGAAGAGATGTTTATTCAATCTAAAACAGGAATTGTTCCAGGAAAACGTTATGATTTTTCTAAAGAACATATTTTGCATAGTGTTGATGAAATTTTGGAAAGAATGCAACTAGATTATCTTGATTCATTAGTACTTCACCGACCAGATGCATTGATGGATCCAGAAGAAGTAGCTGAGGCTTTTGATCAACTACAGGCAGCAGGTAAGGTGCGCTTTTTCGGCGTATCTAATTTTGATACGGCTCAATTTAAATTGTTACAAAGTTGCTTGAGCCAGCGCTTGATGTTCAATCAATTACAATTTAGCCTGAAACATACAGGAATGATTGACTTTGGGATGCATATGAATATGGTAGATAAACCATCAGTTGATCGTGATAGCCAATTTCTTGATTATGCCCGTCTACACAAAGTTACTGTGCAGGCTTGGTCACCATTCCAGTATGGCATGTTTGAAGGGACCTTCATTGATAATGATGGCTTCCCCAAGTTGAATCAAGAGTTGCAAAAACTGGCCGATAAGTATGAGGTAGGTAAAAATGCGATCGCTGCAGCTTGGATTTTACGTCATCCTGCAAATATTCAAATGCTAGTTGGATCAATGAATCCGCAACACATTAGGGATTCTGCTAAAGGTGCCAAGATTCGATTGACTAGACAAGAGTGGTACGATTTATACTTAGCTGCTGGTAATTATTTGCCCTAAACCGAATATTTTCTAATAAAAACAAAAAACTAGCTTTTAAAAGCTAGTTTTTTGCTTATAATGGATAATAGGACTATATAAAAGGGGATTAAGAAATGAAAAAAAAATATGGAAAAAATCTTATTTTTGAAGATTTTATTCATGATCGGGAAGTGAAAATGTATCGTAGTGATGCAGAAGATTCCGTTCATTCAGATTATACTTTAAATGTACAAGTTTTTACGTTAGATAATTTACCATTTTCACCATTAACTGGTGATCAACAACACATCTTTTTTGACTATGAGAAAGCTGGAACTGATGCAGTTAAGATCACAGGGGTTGAAGGCCATTTTTACAATGCAATTACTAGAAGGTATGAAGTGACTGATCATACTTTCGTTGTAGGAGAATTGCTTGATGACAAGGTAAGTGAGACAGTAGCCACTCAGCAAATGAGGGAAGCTGCTGAAAAAGTAATTGCAGAGTTAAGCAAACGTATTCCGATGCCTCCTCACATTAAGCATCCGAAAATTTTAACCGATGTACAAAGAGCAGAAAAATTGGTAACTGATCGCAATGTGAAGATTACTAGTTTAAGTAAGGCAACAGGAACTTCAACCTATACTTTATATAACTATCGTAAGAATCCGGCTTCTTTGCATAAGGCCTCGCAAGCAACGGTTGATTGCTTAACCAGCAAGTATTTTGAAACTTACTTTAGCCGAAATGAGATTGAACGCTTTCGGATGATGTTAATCAACATTGTTGGAGCTTATTTGAAGGAAACAGAAGGTAATCCAATTGCCTATGATCCTGCACATGCTTTATATACAATGTGTCAAAAAGGGGATTGGCATCGTTTAGCTAAAATGGAAGAGTTGTGGCGAGCAAGCTACAGTGTAGAAAGGTCGCTTTAATGCAAACGATGTTTGTTCATGCGCTTAACGGCGTAAAAAATTGGTAATCCAATAATGACAATTCCAGCAAAAAGTAAAACACCAGCTGGATCATTAATTAATTCACTGATTAAGACAAACAAACCGCCTAAAATAGCAATTATAGGCACAAAAGGATAAAGTAGAGTACTGAAAGGACGCTCTGCTTTATTCTTTTTTCTTAGGATAAAAATTCCAAAGAAGGCTAAAAGATAGAAGCAATAAACTGTAAAGACGCAAAGATCTGATAAGTGGTCTGGATCAAAGAAAATCATCATTAAAAGGGCTAAAAGGACGATAAACAAAGTAGCAACAACGGGAGATTTTCCTTTAGGAGTAACATAGGCTAAGTATTTAGAAAAAGGTAAATCTCCTCGTTTAGCCATGGCATAAACGATTCTAGGAAAGGTCAGCATTTTCCCATTTAATGTTCCCATCATTGAAATGATGATGCCAATGGAAAGAATTTTACCTCCGATTGCACCGAAAACCGCGTTAGCTAGATAAGTAGTAGTGTTTTCGCCTAGTTGGTGAATTTGATTAGCGGGGATGAAGCGGAAAATCCCAATTGTAATTAGGGTATAAATAGCCAAAACAGCTGTAATTCCTGCAATGATTGCTCGAGGTAATAATTTTTGGGGATTTTTCATTTCGCAGCCTAAATTAGCGATTAAAATCCAGCCATCGTAGCCGAATAAAGTGGCTAAAACAGCAACACCGAAGTTACTAGTGTGTTGACTAACCTCTGCTACAGTCTGGTTAATCGCATCTTGTTGACCCCAACAGATTCCACAAATGATGATTACAGCAATCGGAATCATTTTGGCAATCGTGGTTATGACCGAAAAGATTGCACCTACCTTATTTTCGAAGAAATTCATGATTCCAATTGCTAAAACTGTGATTAAAGCCAAAGGAATGCGCCATGAATGATTCAAACCAAAAAAGTTAGTCATCATGATGCTCATAAAACCAGCAACGGCGGCAATAATTGCAGGACCGTACACGATGATCTGCATCCAACCAGCCATAAAGCCTAAAATGCGGCCATAGAGATTTTCAATGTAGACATAAAGACCACCAGTGTAGGGCATTTGCGCCCCTATCTCGGCAATGGTGAGACCTGCAGCCAAGGTAATTAGACCACCAAAAATCCAAGCTAATAAGGCCATTGTAGTTGAACCTGCACTGTCAAGAACAGAAGCCTGCTTAAAAAAGATACCAGAGCCGATGATAGTTCCGATTACAATTGAAAAAGCTGAGCCGAAACCAATACTGCGTTTAAGCTTGTTGTCCATTTTTTCTCCTTTATACAAAAATAGCCGGATTCACCTTATCGTCTAGAAACGATTGAGTGAATCCGGCTGCTGATTTACGTACACCAAAATCACTCAAGTTCAGTTGGAACTTGAGCTAGATGAGTATGCCAATGTGGTGTCTTGATAAATCATAATTGAATCTCCTAAATTAATTTTAATTAGAATATCATAATTATTAAAAATGAACAAGAAAAATTTGAGATTTTTAGTCTTCGATAATCGTGTTCTGTGCTTTGCTCATCTTTTTAACTAAAAAGAAAATTGGCCAGCCGACAGCGGTAATTCCAGTAAAAAGCAAAACGCCAGCGGGATCATTGAAGAATTGGCTGACTAAAACGAAGAGCCCACCTGCAATTGCTACTAAAGGAATTAGGGGATAAAATGGCACGCTGAAAGGACGTTGGTCCTTATTTTTGTATCTTAAAATGAATAAGCCAAAGAATGCTAAAACATAGAAACTATAAATTGTGAAGACGCAGAGATTTGATAGGTAATCAGGATCGAAGAAAGTCATCATAATTCCAGTTAAGGTAATTAAGAGCATAGTAGCCATAACTGGTGCTTTTCCCTTAGGTGTAACGTATGATAAAAATCTTGAGAAAGGCAAATCCCCGCGCTTAGCCATAGCGTAAATAATACGAGGAAAGGTGAGAATTTCTCCATTGAGAGTGCCTAGCATTGAGATAATAATGCCGACAGATAGAACTTTACCGCCAATTGGACCAAGAATAGCGTCAGCCAAATAAGTGGTTGAATTTTGACCTAATGCATGAATTTTATCGGCAGGGATGAAACTAAAAATACCAATAGTAATTAACGCGTAAATTACTAATACTGTAGTGATTCCAATGATGATTGCTTTGGGTAATAATTTTTGTGGATTCTTAATTTCACCACCTAAATTTGCAATAAAGATCCAACCGTCATAGGCAAAAAGGGCAGCGAGAACGGCTACGCCAAGACCACCTATTGATCGATTCAGCTCAATCACAGTTTGGGCGACAGCGTTTTGCTCACCCCAGCAGATGCCACAGAAGATAATTGCAAAAATAGGGATCATCTTAGCAATTGTAGTGATTATAGCAAAGGCTGCACCGACTTTATTTTCTAAAAAGTTTAAACCGCCGATAGCGATGATAGTGATCAAACCAATGGGAATACGCCATTCGGTGCCGATGCCAAAGAGATTAGTCACCATAATACTTAAAAAACCGGTAACTGCAGCTATCATAGCAGGACCGTACACAATAGCCTGCATCCAACCAGCCATAAAACCTAAAACGCGGCCGTAAATTTTTTCAATATAGACGTAAAGTCCACCAGTATAAGGCATCTGGGCACCGATTTCCGCAATCGTTAAGCCAGCGGTTAATGTGATAATCCCAGCTAAAATCCATGCTAAAAGTGCCATAAAGGTTGAGCCTGCGCTATCTAAAACTGAAGCTTGTTTAAAGAAAATTCCAGAACCGATAATGGTTCCAACGATAATTGAAAGTGCAGAACCTAAGCCAATACTGCGTTTAAGGTGATTGTCCATGAAAGTCCTCCAGATGTAAAAATAAGTATAACATTATATCATATAAGGTGACATATAGTTTCTAAAAATACGATAAAAGATTAATTGACTCTTCTTGTTTACCACTAAGGTTGAGTGTAGAATGAAAAACAAATATTGTTGAGTGAGAAAGGGATTTTATGCGCGTTAATGTATTACAGCATGCACCTAATGAGGGACCTGGTTCTATTCAAGCCTGGTGCCATGCTAGAGATAACGAAATGTTCGTTTACTATCCAGGGAATTTTGGTATTTTGCCAACTGTTGATGAAACAGATCTATTAGTAGTCCTAGGCAGTCCAAACAGTCCTAATGATGATCTTGATTGGGTCAAAAATGAACGTGTGTTGATTAGAAAAATGTTAGATCAACACAAGCCGATCTTGGGAATTTGTTTTGGTAGCCAGCAGATTGCTAAAACTTTGGGCTATAAGGTACTTGATGCACCCGCTAAGGAAGTAGGTTGGGCACCAGTTTATTTGCAAGATCAGACTATTACAGGAATTCCGGATAAGTTAACAGCTCTTCATTGGCATGAACAAATGAGTGAAATTCCAACCGAAGCTAAGTTATTATTCTCTAGTGATCTAGTTAAGAATCAAGGCTTTTTACTGGGAGATAATGTAATTGGGTTGCAGTTCCACTTTGAACCGCAAATTGATAATGTGCGTGAGATTGCTATTAATGATGGAGCATATGCTTTAGAAAATAATGATTTACATCAAACGCCTACAGAGATTATTAATCATGGTGTGCCTGAGAAAAATAAAGATGTAATGTTTACTTTACTTGATTTCATTGCTAAATAAGCGAAAAGGCTAGGATCAAAATTTTGATCTTAGCCTTTTTTCTTACTTCTTTTCTAGTTCTTTAATGTTCATACCAGGAATGTTGCCAAACCATTTTTTAACTAGGTGATTATATGTGCCATTCTTTTCTAGTTTTGCTAATGCAGTGTTGATATGCTTGAGCATGTCATTTTGCCCCTTATTAACTGCAATACCATATGGCTGGTTGGTAAAGGTGCCGCCAACTAATTTATAGCCGGAACTATCACGCAAAATCCCAGCTAAAATTCCGTTATCAGTTACAAAGGCATCTCCTTGTCCAGCTTTTAATGCGGCAAAAGCTTGGCCGTAATCATCGAATTGTAAAATTTCCGCTTTAGCAGCAACTTGATGGATAGCATCGGCGGCAGTAGTTCCTTTAACTACAAGCACTTTCTTGTTATTCAAATTTTTAGCATTTTTAATGGCGCTACTGTCAGCAACCATAATTGACTGTCCAGCAGGAAAGTAAGGGTGACTGAATTCGACTTGTTTTTTACGTTCAGGCGTAATGGTCATTGCTGCAATGACGGCGTCGACATTCGTGTTTTTTAGAAGCTGAATCTTGGTGTTGGCCGTTGTTGTTATGAAATTGGCTTTGGCATTTTTGCCTAGCATTTCATGGGTTAATGCATTAGCTAAATCAATTTCAAAGCCATTAAGTTTGCCTGTTTTAATATTTATTGAGCCGAATAATGGCGTGTCGGCTTTGACGCCCCAGTTAATGGTTTTACTAGTTTTAACTGCTTGATAAACGTTTTGCTTTTTGTTTTGCTTACAGCCACTTAATGGCAAAGCAAACAGGACCACTATTGAAATTATTAATAAAAACTTTTTACGCATATAATCCCTGCCTTGTTTTACTTGATGATTTTTTTATTATACCAATTTGAAATTTAGATGCAAAAATTGTTTCTTTACTTTAATTATAGTCTTATTTTTGACAAAATGATTTGACAATAGTCCATGTGCATACTAATATATTTGGCATGCATGTAGACTAAATATGGTGGTGAAGTAATGAAAATTAGTGAGACAGAAAAATTAAATCTATCAATTATCCATGGCAGCCGTGCTTATAGCCAATGGGAGCAGGATCATGACTTGCCGGACTATTTAGTGGTAATCATGTATGAATTACTGATTCGGGGAAAATTGACACAAAGAGAATTAGTAAATCTGAGTGATTTACCCAAGCAGTCGATTAACAAAGGAATTAAGATTCTGCGTGATCATGATCATATCACGATGACTGTTGATCCTAGCGATAAGCGAGTTCGATTTTGCCAGCTTACCGAAGCAGGGCGGAAATATGCTTATGACAGGTTGCGTCCTCTATTTGAGTTAGAGGAAAAAACGGCTCAAGCCATGGGAACTGACAAAATGAAATTGTTAGCTAAGCTTTCAGAAGAATGGAGCACTACTTTTTGGCATTTTTTAAGTGAAGAAAGGAGTAAAAATGGAAAACTTTAAAATAATTCTTCCATACTTAAAGCGTTATAAAAAAGATGTTGTTTGTGCAATTATTGCTATCTTAGTTTCAGCGTTTTCTGGATTATATCAGCCTAAATTATTGGAAAATATTCAAAAGGCATTGATGGCGAATCAGAAGCAAGCGGTCTTGTCTGATGGAATCTGGCTAGTAGTCCTAGGTATAATTGCAATTATTTCGGGTATTTTTAAAGTTTATTTTGCAGCGAAAATTGCACAAGGAGTAGTTAGTGATCTGCGTGAAGATACCTATGCTAAGATTCAAACGTTCTCTTTTGGTAATATTAAGAAATTTTCAGCAGGTTCTCTAACTACACGGTTGATCAACGATATGAACCAGGTAATGAACATGATGATGCAGCTATTTATGCAGATGTTGCGGTTGCCGATTTTAATTGTCGGTTCATTTATCTTCTGTATCGTGATTATTCCGCGCTTCTGGTGGGCACCAGTGGTCATGGTTGCACTTATTTTTGGTTTTGGCGCTTACGTTTTAAGACAAATGAATAGTTTGTTTACCAAATTCCAAGAAATGATGGACCGAATTTCTAATCAAGCACAAGAAACATTGCAAGGTGTGAGAGTGGTTAAGTCATTTAATCAAGGTCCACAAGAAATTAAAAAGTTTGATCAAACTTCGAACCAATTGAATGACTACAACATTGTGATTGGTTACTGGTTCTCTGCAATTATGCCAGCTTTTCAGATGATCGCTTATACCGTAATTGCTTTAATTGTTTATTTAATTGGTAAAAATATTACGGCACATCCAAGTGATATTGCGGTAGTCAGTCCATTCGTGAACTATGTTTTAACCCTGCTATTTACGATCATGATTGCCGGAATGACCTTAATGCAATTTTCAAGAGCTAATATTTCTCTTGGACGTATTCGTGAGGTATTGGAGACTGAACCAGATGTCAAGTTTGTGGAAAGTGGTTCGGTTGCACCTCTTAGCGGTAGCGTAGAGTTTGATCATGTTTCCTTTACTTATCCTGATGGGGATGATCCTACTTTAAAGGATATTTCGTTTAAGATTAAGCCAGGTCAAATGGTTGGTATCGTTGGGGCAACAGGTGCTGGTAAATCAACTTTGGCCCAATTAATTGCTCGTTTATATGATCCAACTAAGGGTGAAGTAAAAATTGGCGGTCAAAATATTAAGGATGTAACTGAAGCTGCATTACGCAAAACTGTTTCTTTTGTGCTGCAGCGAGCGGTTCTTTTCTCAGGTACAATAGCATCTAATTTGCGTCAAGGTAATGCTCAGGCTAAATTACATGAATTGCAGCGTGCTGCCAATATGGCGCAAGCATCAGAATTTATTGAGCGTTATAACGATTCTTTCGATCATGAAGTAGAGGAGCGTTCTGCTAACTTTTCCGGTGGGCAAAAGCAACGTCTATCTATTGCACGTGGCTTGATTGCTAAAGCACCAATTTTGATTTTGGACGATTCAACTTCTGCTCTGGATGCAGAAAGTGAGAAGAAAGTACAGCAAGCTTTAGAGCATGAGCTGCCTGATACTACTACTTTTATCATTGCGGAAAAGATTGTTTCAGTGATTAATGCCGATACAATTTTAGTGTTAGATGACGGTAAATTAGTGGCACAAGGTACGCATGAAGAATTGCTTAAGACTTCGCCGGTTTACCAAGAAATCTTCAAGACACAAAAAGGTAAGAAAGGAGGAAATGAATAAATGAGTAATACGAAAAAGGCATTGCGCTATTTTGCTAAGTATTTGAAGCCTTATTGGAAGGGAATCACTATTGTGGTTATCCTTTCTTTGATTTCGAGTGGTGCACAGGTTATGGCACCTACATATTTAGGCCGTTCAGTTACCGCTTTAACTACTTATTTGGTTGATTTAAAAAAGGGTACAGCATCCATGAACACGTTCTATAGCGCGTTATGGTCGATGTTCTTGTTTTACTTATTGAGCCAGATAGCGATTTTTATTGCTTGGATGGTAATGTCCAAGTTCAATGCGGATTTAACTAATGACATGCGTGAGAATCTATTTGCCAAGTTTCAACGGATGTTAGTGCGCTACTTTGATACTCATCAGGATGGTAAACTTTTATCGCTATTTACTTCCGATTTGGATAATATTTTCAACGCAATGAACAATGCGATTTTTGAAATTATTTCCCAGGGAATTATGTTCGTGGGAACAATTATTGTGATGTTCACGATTAATAGTACTTTGGCTTGGACTACGATTGCGACAACACCATTCATTTTGATTATTAGTGTCCTTTTAATGAAAAAAGCTCGCGTTTATATCGATAAGCAGCAAGATGAAATTGGCGATTTAAATGGTTATATTACCGAACAGATCAATGGTGAAAAGGTGATTATTACCAATGGTTTGCGTCAAGAATCGGTTGATGGCTTCAAGGTCTACAACAATAAAGTAAGAACCGCTTTGTTTAAGGGGCAATTTTATTCGGGAATCCTATTCCCATTGATGAACGGATTGAACTTACTTAATTTGGCAATTGTCATCGCTATGGGGTCTTGGATGATTATTTCCGGTCAAATTTCTCAGGCTATTGGATTGGGCTTGATTGTAACTTTCGTTGAATATTCACAAGTTTATTTCCAACCTTTGACACAAATTACTTCAATTTATTCCATGATTCAATTAGCTTTAACTGGGGCAAGAAGATTAGCTACAGTTGAAGAACAAAAAGATGAAAACGAAGTGCCAAATGGTAAGGTCATTAGTGGTTTGAATCATGGTGTCAAGCTAGAAAATGTTCATTTTGGCTACAATAAAGATAAAGAAATTTTGCACGGAGTAAATATTTCGGTTGATAAGGGCCAATCAGTGGCTCTGGTCGGACCAACCGGTTCAGGTAAAACTACGATTATGAACCTGTTAAATCGCTTCTATGATGTTAATTCAGGTAAAGTAACCTTTGACGGGACAGATGTACGTGATATTCAACTAACATCATTGCGAAATAATGTTGGGATCGTCCTGCAGGACTCTGTCTTATTTACTGGTACTGTAGCGGACAATATTCGTTATGGTAAGCCGAATGCTTCAATGGATGAAGTGATTTCAGCGGCTAAGCAGGCTAATATCCATGATTTTATTGAGACTTTGCCTGATGGTTACGATACTCAAGTTAGCGATGCTAACTCAATCTTTTCAACTGGGCAAAAGCAATTAATGTCAATTGCTCGGACAATTTTAACGAATCCACCATTCCTAATCTTGGATGAAGCAACTTCTAACGTAGATACGGTAACAGAAGAAAAGATTCAAAAGGCAATGGATACTGTGATTGCTGGACGAACAAGCTTTGTGATTGCTCACCGGTTAAAGACGATCTTGAATTCTAATAAGATTGTTGTGTTAAAAGATGGTAATGTGATCGAAGAAGGCAGCCACGAGGCACTGCTTAAAGAAAAGGGATTTTATTACAAACTTTACACAGATCAAATGGCATTTGATTAACAATGTGCTATACTTGACTTAATTGATAAATAAATGAAATGTCACTAGGGGTGCGTAATGCTGAGATAATACCCTTCGAACCTGAACAAGATAATACTTGCGCAAGGGAAAGTGCTAACAAGAGAATTAACTTTTATTTGTGTGCTCCTACTGACAGTATGTTAGTAAGGAGCATTTTTTATGTTTACTAGATCGTCAAAATGGAATGTAAAATCAGTTATTTTAGTTGCCTTAATCGGGATCATCATGGGTGTGATTTACACTTATGGCTTTAACAATGTGTATAACTTAGTAAAATTAAGCTTTTTACCCACCGGTTATGCACCGGTTGTTGACAACGTTTTTACTGGCTTATGGTATATGGCTGCTCCTTTAGCGATGTATTTTGTACCAACTAAGGGAGCTGGAACTATTGGTGAATTGCTGGCTGCCACGGTTGAGATGGCGATCGGTGGCCAGTGGGGAGCCTTGACTATTTTTGAGGGGTTAATTCAAGGAGCAATGAACGAGATCGGCTTTTTTCCTAAAAAAGAACGCTATGAAAAGTTCTCATGGAAGAGCGTTTTGACTGGTGCTTTCTTTGCCAATTTAGGTGGTTTTATACCAAGTTACTTTTTGTTTGGTTGGAGTCATTATCAGGTTAATGTACAAATTTTGATGTTTATTGTAAGTATGATTTCATCATTACTGTTTGATGGTGTCCTAGTGAAATTGATTACCAATCTTTTCGATAAAGCATTAAAACCTAAAGTTGCCTAGAAACTATAAACCATACCTTTTCGTATACACACACTTTATTTATACCATTTGAGTGATAGAATAAAGTTAGATGTATTGTATACGTTTTCAAAAAGAAGTGGATTTATATGGCTCGACGAAGTAATGCAGAAAAGGAAGCTGAGGCAGAAGCAATTAAGAACTGGAATCCGCGTTACAAACATAATGTTATTATTTATTTATGGATCTACGGCATTTTGGGTGCAGTAACTGGGATTACGAATGATGCGGCTCTATCTTATTACAAAATTGTAGCGCCACACCTGATTTCTGGATTAAACATTTTTAATGCGGCAACTGCTATTTTGATGTCAGTAATGATCGCTACAGTTCACAAGTGGGGTTATCGCAAGATTTTGTTGATTTTGCCGCCAATGACTGCGATTTTTATGGCTTTAACTTGTATCACGACTAACCAGCTCGTTATCATGATTGCTTATACTATTTCTTGGACAGCAATTGGGGTTTATGATTTGATGTATCCATTAATGTGGACCTCATATGTTCCGGGAAAAATTAGAACTAAGATGTTCTCAACAGTAATGATTGTTAATTTGATTACACAAACGATCTGTACGTTTTTAGGTGGGAAAGCTGTCGTTTGGTTCTTTGGTTTGATTAGAGGCATTCCTTATCATGAGGCATCTGTTCTTTCTGGTAAGTCAGAGATGTTAACTGGTCAAACTTTAGCAGATTATACAAATTCATACAGAATCCTGCTTTACATTACGGCTGCCGTAACCATGTTAGCCTTTGTTTTGGCTTTGTTTATTCATGATGTGCCACGTGATTATCGTTCTACTGCAGATGACAAGGAGCCTAGCAGAGCAGAGAAGATGGCTATGTATAAAAAGCTTTTGAGCAAGAAGACATTGATGTGGATTGTCTATATTGCCGGTATTCAACTTGGTGCTCGTTTAGTTGCTGTTTATGTGCCGATTTATTTGAATAGTTATTTGCACATTCCACGTGATGTTACTTCTACCATTAACACCTTTGTTCAAGCAGCGATGCTAATTGGATATTTCTTTGCGCCATTCTTGGAAAAGAAGATGGGGGCGATTGTTTCTGTTGCTGCAGGTACATTGACCTGTGTGCCTGTTATGTTGTTGCTAGCTAACGGTCGTCGCTTAGGTAGCGGGACAGTTTTGTTTGTAATTGTCGGCCTTTTGCTCTTCTTAAGAACAGGATTAGCCAATGCCACAATGCCAATTCAACAAGAAGTTCAGATGGTTATTGTTGATAAGGACTTGCGTCCAGCCTTACTGGAGTAGTTCAGATTGCTTATGCTGTTGTCGGTGTCATTGATGGACTCTTCACCGAATTTTACTTATTTACTACCCAAGATGGTTATGCAAATGCCTATTACATTGCAGCGGTAATTTATGTTATTGCTAGTGTCTTGCTTTTGGTCTTCTTTGCCAAGAAGTATAACCGAATTTTGGACACAGCTAATGCACAAGATGATAATCAAAATTAAGATAATTTAGAATAAAGAAAAGACCTGATAATCTTCGCTTTGTGATTATCAGGTCTTTTGCTACATTTCAATTTTTTCGCTATCTTTAATGAACTCTAACATGATTTTGTCGTCTTTAATCAAAATTTTTAGTAAACGATTATTGCCGTTGGTGGGAACGGCGCCAGCTTCATAAAGGGCAATTGTTGAAGGACTCCAGCCTAAAATGTGGGCTAGTTTTCGTTGACTTAATTTCCATTTCTTGCGTAATTGTTTGATGTCATGAGGTGATACAACATCGTATTGTTTGCGGAATTTTTGTAGTGCTAGCTTGGCTGCCTGATCATCTAATTCTAAATCAGGAATTACTTGATGAGTTTGATCATCAAAACGAGCAGGAGCTGTTACTTCAATTTCGTGACCACGAATATCATAGCTGTTGGTGTAGTTTGCAATGTAAGACATAGGTAGACCCTCCCTAATTAATATAATGCTTCATGAAAGGAAATGAATAGAACCAATGTATAATCATTCTTAAATTTGAATTTAATGTAGTACTTAACGCCAAAAGTAGTTTCATAGACCCAGACATATTCACTTGGAAAAGCTCTATCCTTATCTACTTTGACAAAATCATTTATTGAAAGATCTGCAACAATTAGCTTAACCAATTCTTTGGTCACAGGAGTTGCATGTTTTGCCTTTCTGTTAACCAAGACAAATTGCTCATTTTTAACAAGATTTTTTAACCTAATTAGTGAAAAGATAGGTTCCACTTAATTTACCTCCATTTTACATAATTTTGATATGAAATCATAGCATTTTGATTAATGCTTTCAGTATTAATTACGTAAGATAGAGACATTATTTTTTGGCAATTTCTTATCTTTATAAAAAATTAAACACTTCTCCAATTTTTTAGAGAAGTGTTTTGCTGCTTATTTCAAAACAGATTGTAACTTAGTAGTTAACATGTCAATTGCAACATCATTTTCCCCACCTTCAGGTACGATGATATCGGCATAGCGCTTGGTTGGTTCAATAAATTGGTTGTACATTGGCTTAACTGTACCCAAATATTGATTAATAACAGAGTCAAGTGAACGACCACGTTCCTTCATATCGCGCTCAAGTCGGCGAATAAAACGGATATCATCATCGGTATCAACATAAACTTTAATATCCATCAAATTGCGAATATCTTCATTGAAGAGGACTAAAATTCCTTCTAAGATAATAATATCGGCCGGCTCAACATGAATAGTTTCATCGCTTCTAGTATGAGCGGTAAAATCATAAGTTGGCATTTCAATCGGTTTTCTGTGCATTAACTGACTTAATTGTGCCTCAAGTAGCGGCATATCAAAAGCATCAGGATGATCATAATTAATTTTCATTCTTTCTTCCATTGATACACCAGTATTATCTTTATAATAAGAATCCTGGGTCATGATCATAATGCGATCTTGATCATTAATATTATCCGCAATTTCATGAGCGATGGTAGTTTTGCCGCTTCCAGAACCACCGGCAATTCCAATGATAACGGGTTTTTCAAGTTTTCCCATTTCAAACTCCTTTGTTTTTCAATATATCACTAAATATTTTAAGCTATTTTCCGAATATTAACAGCATTTATTTGTATTAAAAACGGATTCATTTTGAAGTATAAGAAATTTTGCTTGCTTTTTATCCCAAAATAAGGTTAAATACATATAAATAAATTAAAAGGCTATGAAAAAGACAAGTAGATAGTTTATTTCTAACAGTGAGTTGGTGCTAGTGAAAAGCCAATAGACCCTGAACTATTGAAAAACACTTTTAGCAGCTCACCGAAATAACAATTCTTAGAGTAGGTTGAGACGTCTCCGGTACGTTACCACACCGGTGAAGCATGATAGTGCTTCATGAGTAGGTCTATATCTAATAGGCAATGTGGGTGGTACCGCGGAAAGAAGTCTTTCGTCCCAGTTTAGGGATGAGGGACTTTTTCTTTATCCTAAAAGTTAGTAGTTAATAAATTCGTAAGTAGCGTTAATATGATTATTTTAATCTAGCTAAATACAAATATATTTTGCTAAAACCGAATAAATTTATAAGATTAGCAGGCTATTATACTATTTTGAATTGCTAAAATATTTAGTTTTAGCTTTAAGAAGAGTAAAATAATTATATTGTGTAGACAAAGGAAAGAAAGGTAGAAGCCATGACAGCAATTATTGAATTTAAGCATGTTGATAAGTACTACGGAAAGCTCCATGCATTGAAAGATATTAACTTAAAGATTGATGAAGGCCAAGTGGTTTCAATTATTGGTCCATCTGGTTCAGGTAAGAGTACTTTAATTAGAACTATGAATGGCTTGGAACCAATTAATAGCGGTCAATTAATTGTAACTGGGTATGATTTGGCTGATAAAAAGACCGATATTAATAAGATTCGTAAAAATGTTGGGATGGTATTCCAACACTTTAATCTCTACAATAATCACACTGTGTTAGAGAACGTTATGCTGGCGCCTAAGATTGTGCTAAAGCGTCCTGATGATGAGAACCGTAAAGTAGCGATGCAATATCTTGAAAAAGTAGGTATGGCCGATAAAATTGACTCTTATCCTCGTCAATTATCTGGTGGACAAAAACAAAGAGTAGCGATTGCTAGATCATTAGCAATGCACCCTAAGGTGATTTTATTTGATGAACCAACTAGTGCCCTTGACCCAGAAATGATTGAAGATGTTTTAGAAGTTATGAGATATGTTGCTGAACAAGGCATTACTATGGTTGTGGTTACCCACGAGATGGGTTTTGCTAGAGAAGTAAGCAATCGCTTAATTTTCTTTGATAATGGTCATATTTTAGAAGATCGCAAGCCAGAAGAATTCTTTGCTCATCCAGATACTGAACGTGCTCGGCAATTTTTAAGCAAAGTTATTTCTAAAGATTAAGGTGACACGCCATGAAAAAGATAAAAAGATTTCTTTTCTTGCCTTTGCTGATTCTATTAGCGTTTACCTTAACAGCTTGTGGCAAGCATGCTAGCAATAATGTTTATCAAAAGGTAAAAGAAAGTAAGACAATTGTTTGGGGCGTTAGAGCAGATACTAGATTGTTTGGCTTAACGAACATTAAGACAGGACATATTGAAGGGTTTGAAATCGATTTGGCTAAGGCTTTAACTAAGCAAATGCTAGGTAAAGATGCTAAAACCGATTTTGTTACTACTACTGCCAACACTAGAATCCCACTTTTAAAAAATGGAAATGTTGATGCTGTTTTAGCCACAATGACTATTACACCAGAACGTGCCAAGCAAGTAACCTTCTCTAAGCCATACTTTCCAGCCGGTTCATCTTTGTTAGTGCCTAATAATAGTAAGATCAAGAATGTTAAGGATCTGGAAGGCAAAACTGTTTTGGCCGTTAAAGGAACTACCGCAGTTGATGATGTACATAAGTATGCCCCTAAAGCGCGGATTTTGCAATATGATGACTATGGTCAAGCAATGTCTGCATTGAAGGCTAACCAAGGTGTGGCATTAACTACTGACAACGGTTTGCTTGCCGGTATCGCTCAAGAAAATCCTGGTTATAAGTTAGTCGGCGGCGTCTATAGTAATGCTCCTTACGGAATTGCTGTTAATAAGGGACAAAAACAAATGGCTGATCATATCGACCAAGCTTTGAATGAATTACAAAAGAATGGTACTTATGACCGTTTGATTAAAAAGTGGTTTGCTGGAATTCCTGGTTTTAGTCTAAAGGGGGTTTTGAAATAATGTGGCAAATTATTACTAACAACTGGGGCAGCTTCCTAACAGGTTTTTGGAATACTATTTTAAGTAGTATTATTGCTCTAGTTTTCAGTTTGATTTTAGGCGTGATTTTTGCCTTGCTTGAGGTAGCACCATCTAAATTTGGCCAAGTGATCGCGAAGATCTATATTGCGATTTTTAGAAATATACCTTTGCTGGTAATTGTCATGATCTTTTATTTGATCGTTCCACGTTATATTGTGAAATTGTCAGGATTTCAAGCGGGGACAATTGGTTTAACACTTTATACATCAGCGTTTATTGCAGAGACCGTTCGTGCGGGAATTAATTCAATTGGAACTGGTCAAATGGAAGGTGCTCGCTCCAACGGTATGACCTATGTGCAAGCCATGCGTTATGTCATCTTACCTCAAGCGATGAAGATAGTGATTCCACCACTAGGCAACCAGTTTGTCAACTTGGTTAAAAACTCTTCAGTTTTGGCCTTTGTTGCCGGTTTTGACTTGATGTATCAAGCACAATTGATTGCGTTCTCAACGTTCCAAACAATTGATACTTATATTATTGTTGGATTGTTCTACTTGATCTTGACTTTGCCGCTTAGTTACTACATGCGTCATTTAGAGAAAAAATTAGTCAACTAATAGGAAGGGGATAGAGAATGGAAACTTTTATTCATGCATATTCATGGGTCGATATCCGCTTCTTATTACAAGGACTTTGGGTAACGATTTATGTTTCATTAATTTCAATTGCATTAAGCTTCGTAGTAGGATTAATCTTAGGATTAGTTCGCTACATGAAAATTAAGTATGTGTCTGCAATTGTAGGCTTTATCATTGATATTATTCGAAACTTGCCGCTATTGTTGATCATCTTCTTTACCTATTTTGGTTTACCTCAATTAGGTATTGTAACGAATCCAACGACAGCTTCAATTGCAGCGTTAGTCATCTTTGAAGGTGCAATGCTAGCAGAAATTGTTCGTTCAGGAATTGGCTCAGTTGATTCGGGTCAAATGGAAGGTGCCCGTTCCAACGGGATGTCGTATGGTCAGGCTATGTATCATGTAATTATGCCACAAGCTTTGCACAATATGATTCCGGCATTATTATCACAATTTGTATCATTGGTTAAGGATACTTCATTGGCAACTATCATTGTTTTGCCAGAGCTTTTATACCACGCACAAATTATTTACAGTCAGAACACGACTTACTTAATTCCAATGTATGTGATTATTGCAATCATGTACTTTATTGTCTGTTTCTGCTTGTCAACGATTGCAAATTACTTGCAGAAAAAATATGATTAAAGGCTCAAATTATCCAAAAAAACTAACTCATGCTAACATAATAGTAAGAGTTAGTTTTTTATTTTAGGAAAAATTATGAGTGTAAATGCACAGTTAACAGATCGTGAACGAGTTGAATTAACTAAAAAGGCATATGATGAATTGCAGCTGGGTGATACTATCAAAATAGATCAACATTATCTTGGAACTGTTTGTCGTAATGTTTATGCTAAGGATGGGATGCGAGCCTTCGTCATTTCAAGTCCGAATGAAATAACAATCTTATTTAAAGGATCATATGGTTTTAAAAAGGGGACTCCACAAACTTGGCGTGATGAATGGATTAAAACTAATCTACCAATTTTAAAAGCACTGCTTGCACGAAAACGGACGATTCCTAGCCAATTAAAGTCAGCTGCTCACTTATTGAATCAGACAATTAATCAATTTAAAGGTAGTAGAATTTATATTTATGGTCATTCGTTAGGTTCAATTAATGCTCAGTTTGCTTTAGCTAATTGTCGTCATCCAGAAGCAATTGCAGCTGCTTATCTGTATGAAGGAACCAATATTTGGCTTTTATTAACGCCAACAGAACGACGTCAGGTGGCTAAAATGCGGGAGAAAATTTTTAACTATGTCGATATTTATGACCCGGTTACGTTAGGAATTACTGAGACGCACCATATGGTAGGAAAATTGTGTTATGTGGATAGCGAACCGATGCAACCAATTAAGCAGCATATGTGGGGAGGATATCACTTTAATGCAGATGGTAGTTTGAAGTTACGTAAGGTTGATCAAGCTTTTCTGGTAGAAAGTCGTAGTGAGCGTAAGTTACTTGCTCGTTCAGGTGATTTGGCAGATTTTTTAGAGAAAATGGGCTCAGCCGAAGAAGTAAAAAAATTAGCTACCGATAAAATTGAGCAATTAGTTCAACGCTATCCTGATCATAAGAGTTTGGCAAAATTGACCGCTCTTTTTGAAGGAGAAATACGGAAAAGTAAAAATCGGTAAAAGAAAAAAGCAAATTATGCTAATTTGCTTTTTCGTTAGACAATGATTATTTAACCAATGCCTTAGTTTTGTATGCATATGCAGCAGTATAAGGACCAGCACCAGTAGCTATTCTTAATGCCTTAACCTTTTTGCCGTTAACAGTTCTAGTAACAGGGATGTAGTATTCACCATCACCAGCTAAGTTAACCCAATTGTTGACATTGAAGCCCTTTTTATAGTTAGCTGCAGCATAAATATTTTCAGTTTTTTTGATGAACTGATTACGCTTCTTAGCTGAAACGTTGTAAACATTTTTCTCGAAGAACTTTTGTGAAGGTACGTAAAGCTTTTTACCATCTACGCTATGAGCAGTGATCTTTACCTTAGAAATTGTTTTATCACCCTTTTCGCGATAATACCAGGTGCCACGGGTTGCTTTTGGTGTGGTAAAGGTTTTAGCAATACCATAGCCTTTAGGAAGCTTGCTAGCATAAGTTGGTGTAGATACCAAGAACAATAAACCGGCTAAAAAGGGTACGAAAAGTAATAGTTTCTTTTTCATAGTAGTTTCCTCCGTTTAATAAAGGATATTTTAACTACTTTTATTATAATGGTTTTACAGGAAAAATAATATAAAAATCTATAAAGAATTAGATTAGCATTAAAAATTTTTGTATAATATTCATATTTAAGAAATAAGAAGGTAAATATATGACGATTGATTATAGAAAAGATATTATTGATTTAATGCAGGCGACGGGGAGCGATCCCCAATCACTGAAGCAGTCAATGATTGCGTTGAAAATTATTAGTAAAATATATAACCAGGCAGTACTAGGCAATCCACCTGAGAATAAGAATGAAGTCGTTAAAATTGCGGAAAAAGCTGATCAGGCTGTAAAAAATGAGCCAGAAATAAAAACTGAGAATAAGCTAGAAAATAAAACTGAAATAGAAACTAAAAAAGAAAATGATGAAAATACTGTAGAAAAAATAAAGCCGAAAAAAACGAAGGAAGAGCTTGAAAAAGAAAAAGCTAAAAAAGAAGAAGCTGCTAAAGCTCTGAGTCCTACGGTTTTAAAGAATAAAAACAAATATGCGACCATAACTCCTATTCCTAAGCCTGTGGTTAAGAAAATAATTCCTGTGGCTAAACCAAAGGAAAAACAATATGAGATTAGACGTAAGCTGCTAGGTGCAGAAGCAGTGGATGAGAATGGTCATTCAGTACAATATTTTAATGAACACTTGACTAGAATTGAAAAGCTGGAAAACGGTGATACAGTTACTTTGCTAGATCACTTAAATGACAGTGGCAATCGTCCAATTATTAAAGTTGAGCATCATGCAAAGTCTTTTGCGCCAGATGAGGAAATTATCGAATTTGGTCCAGCGGTAGTTCACCGTGATTCTTTTGGTTTATACATCAAGCAGGACTCTAATGGCAAAAACCTAAGTCAAGTAAATCCTGAAAAAGCTATTTTATACTTAGACATGAATACTGTAAGTCACTTTAACTTACACGAAAATGACCTGATTAGTATTGTTTGGCGAGTCAGTGATCCATCCTTCATTAGGGTTAGATGGCGTTATGCCGAAGCTGAAGTTACTATTCCAGAAAAGAAGGAAAAGCCGGATAAAAATAAAGAAACGGAAAAGCACAAGACTAAAGGTAGACACAAGTCTTTATTGCATCAATTAGAAAAAAAGGAGAAGCAGTCGTCTGAAAAGCAAAATGAAAACTATGCTTCCCGAATTGATTTTGACCTCGATAAAAAACGAGTTACCGTTGTAGTAGGAGACAAGAGCTTAACCTCTAACTTGGCTAAGGTGATTGAAGCACACAATGGAGTAGCTCGAATTATCGAGATGAAACAGGCTTCTAATGTTTTACGTGCATGTAAGGAATCGAATTATGTCATTCTAATCCAGTCATACATTAAGCATTCTATCAGTCAAATCCTGATCAATTCACCACACAAGTCATATTCGATTGCAATGGCCACAACTGCAGGGCAATTAGCGGTAGAAAAGGCTTTATATCGTGCTCGTTACAAGTTGAATGTAACTGATAATGATCAAATTCAATATCCATTTTTAGTAAATAATTAGGTAAAAAAAGAAGTTCAATTAATACTGAACTTCTTTTTTTGATAGATATTTTATTTGAAAAATTATTGCTTCCAAGCAGCATCAAGCTTATCTTTACCAGTCTTGATATCGCTATTCCATGATTGCTTTTTACCTGCCTTAGCTAAAATGGTTTGCATGTTAGCATTAACTTGATCATATGCGGCAGTAGCATTCTTAGTTACTGGTAAGAAGTAAAGGTTCTTAGAGGTCTTGGCAATAATTGCTGGGATCTTGCTGTTCTTGGCAGATTGGTAAACCTTGTCGTTGATAGCAGCAGTATTAACTGGCATGTAGCCTGTTTGTTTAGCCCAGTAAAGTTGTGATGACTTAGAAGTTAAGAACTTAAGGTACTTAAACGCAGCTGACTTTTGCATTGCGGTTGCTTTTTTGAACATATAAATGTCAGTACCTTGTTGTACGTTCATCGTGCTTGGACGAGCAGCTACACCATAAGTGTAACCCTTCTTAAGTCCTTGCTTAAGGTAAGCTTCATTGGCAGTTGAACCGATGAACATAGCAACGCGACCATTGTTGAATGGAGTTGACATGTACTTTTCAGTACCAGCTTGCATGAAGTAGCCGGCTCTTACTCCATTAGCGTAGTAATTGATGGCTTTAACGGAATCCTTGGCAGCAAAGTTTAAGTTCTTATTGAAGTCTTTGCCGTAAGTTTCCTTCATTTGCATCATGTAGTAATTGTTTAAAGCATCAAATCCAACACCGCGTACTTTGTGGTGACTTTCACGGTAAATTTTTGCGGATGCAGAAGCCAATTCACTCATGTTAGTTGGGACTTTAACATCATACTTATCAAGTAAGGTGTTATTGTAGAAAAGTACTTCAACTGACTTGTTGAAAGGAACACCATATTGTGTACCGTTGATGTTTGCACCATCCCAAAGAGCTTTCTTAATGCCACTCTTAGCATATGAGCCCCAGCCAATTTCAGAATTGTTAATGTATGGGGTTAGGTTAACAAGCATATTGTTCTTGGCAGCATTGTAAAGCCAGCCAGGATAAGCTTGAGTAATTGTCGGTAAATCCTTTGGCGATTGCAAACCTGAAACCAACTTAGATTGTAAATCAGAGTAGTTGCCACCTTGGCTTTGCAACTTGATAGTAATGTTAGGATTTTTCTTTTCAAAATCTTTAGTCAATTTTTGCAAACTGCTTTGCGCATTACCAGTTAGTGAATACCAAAAGGTAACGGTAGTCTTCTTGTTAATCTTAGTTGGAATCTTCTTATTAGATGAAGATGAACTAGAATTATTATTTGAACATGCACTCAAGCCTAGAACAGCTAAAGCTGCGGCACCAGTAAGTACCAATTTTTTATAGAATTTCATGATTCTTCCTCTCATGTATATCATGTATTTCTTTTACAAAGGTAGTTTATCATAGATAGACGTACTATTCCTAGCTTTATTAATAAAAATGTTCACAATTAACCGATAAAATTGTTAAAATGATGTTAAATGTATGATATCTTTGGTTTAGCAGGTGAAAAATATGGACAAGAATCCTTTAGTGTATGAATATTCAATTGGTAAGCGTAAGCCATATGATTATGATTATGGTAATCGGCAAGGAAATCAGAATGCTGGCTGTCCTTTTTGTGATGTGCAGCATCTAATTAATATTTATGAAAAAGATGGCGATAAGATTTGGTTGAAGAATAAGTACCCTACGTTAAAGGATACTAATCAAACAATTTTAATTGAATCAAGTGATCACCAGGGAGATATTTCAACTTATACGCGTGAAGATAATCAAGAGTTGATGAAGTTTGGCTTGAAGTGTTTTCAAAAAATGAATAATTCAGGCCGTTATCAGAGTGTGCTTTGGTATAAAAATTTTGGTCCCAAGTCTGATGGTTCTTTAACTCATCCACATATGCAGATCGTGGGCTTATATCATAAAGATGGCTATCACGATATTGGCGCTGATAACTTTAAAGGATTTGAAGTCGGGCGTTCGGGTTCAGTTGAAATGAACTTATCAGCGCGTCCAGTTCAAGGCTACCAAGAAGTAAATATTTTGACACATGATAATACTAATTTGAATACTTGGGCCGATTTGATTCAAAAGGGCACACAATATGTGCGTTCAGTCTTGTCACATGGTGTTGATTCTTATAACTTATTTTTCTATCCAATTAATGATGGTCAAGGTACTTGTTGCAAGATTATTCCACGATTCTATGCTTCACCATATTTCGTTGGGTATAAGATCTCGCAAGTTGACGATTCAGATACATTGAAGTGGGAAGCTGAGCGCTTAAAAGGCTTCGTTAATGGTGGTATTTTACAGTAAGATTTCAAAAATGTGTGTTCAATATTTTGAATACGTTTTTTGTTATAATTGAGGTTGAATAAATCCATTTTTAGAAGAGGATGCTCATAATGAAGAAGATTGTAGTTATTGGTTCAAGTAATGTTGATACAACATTACATGTAAAAGACTTTCCTAAGCCTGGTGAAACAATTAATGCGCTAGACATTACTACTGCTGGTGGCGGTAAGGGTGCTAATCAGGCAATTGCAGCTGCTAAAAGTGGAGCTGAAACTTACTTTATTAACCGTATAGGTGAAGATAGTGAAGGAAATTTTATCACGCATCAGCTCAAGAGTTATGGCGTGGACACAACTTATGTGCAAACCACAATGGGAGCAAAGACAGGCCATGCTTATATCACGTTGAATGAAGCTGGGCAAAATGACATCATTATTGATCACGGCGCAAATTATGAACTGACAGTGGAAGATATCCGTGCAGCTGGTGATTTGATTAAGAGTTGGGATTGTGTAATTGCTCAATTCGAAATCCCACTAGATGTGACGCTTGAAGCATTTAAGATTGCTAAAAAGGCCAAAAAAATCACTATTTTAAATCCAGCTCCTGCAGTTGATGAGATTCCTAAAGAATTACTGCAATATACTGATATCATTACACCGAATGAAACTGAAAGTGCCAAGATCACTGGCATTGCAATTAAAGATAATTCAACGCTGGCCACTAATGCAGAAAAACTACACATGCTTGGTGTAAAAAACGTGGTTATTACCTATGGTGATAAGGGTGCGTATATTTCAACTCCCGATGTTGAAGAATTAATACCAACTTATAAAGTTGAAGCAGCCGATACTACTGGTGCAGGAGATACCTTTATTGGATATTTGGTAAGCAATTTGAATTCTGACCTATCTAACTTTGAAGAAGCAGCTAAAATTGCAAGTCGTGCATCTTCAATTGCCGTACAACGTTTAGGTGCTCAGCCTTCAATTCCAACTGAACAGGAAGTTAAACAGGCGATGGAGGATGATGAATAATGAACAAGCAAGAACAAGATCGTTTGAAAAAAGAAGCAGCAGAAAAAGCAGCTGCCATGGTTAAATCAGGTATGGTATTGGGCGTTGGTACAGGTTCAACCGTTGCCTTTTTCATTGATGCTTTAGGTAAGCGCAAAGATGAAGACGGCTTAAAACTGAAGGCTATCGTAACTACTAGTAACCGTAGTAAAAAACAACTTGAGGGCTTAGGCTTTAAAGTTAGTGAATTGGCCGATATTGATCAAGCTGATTTAACTGTAGATGGTGCTGATCGGGTTGCCAATAACTTGGATGGAATCAAAGGCGGCGGTGGTGCATTAACTTTAGAAAAAAATGTAGCAATCAATTCTAAGAAGATCATTTGGATCGTTGATGAATCAAAATTAGTGCATCGTTTAAGCGGCTTCCCATTACCAGTTGAAGTTTTACCAATTTCTTGTGAACAAAACTTTAAACGTTTTGAACAAGAAGGATTAAAGCCTCGGTGGCGTATGGATGGCAATCAACGTTATGTGACTCACTATGGAAATTATATTATTGATTTGGCTGCAGATCCTGTTCCAGCACCTCATGGTTTAGCTGATTACCTTGATCATACTGTTGGCGTAGTTGAACATGGCTTGTTCCTGGATATGTGTGACGAAGTAATTATTGCTCATAGTGATGGCACCATCGAAGATAAGAAAAAGTAAATTAAGTGACTGAAGGAGATTTCATCTCCTTTTTTATTTTTTTAAAAGATATATTTTTATTGCAAAAAATCTAGACTTTTTCTATACTAGTAAAAATTTTAATTTTTAAGTGAAATAGAGGATAAAAACTTATGAATAAAATATCTGGTAAGCAAAAGGTGTCTTTTGCTGGCCTTTTAATTGCTATCGGCATTGTCTATGGTGATATTGGTACTAGTCCTTTGTATGTTATGAAGTCGATTGTGACTGAAAATGGTGGAATTAGTAATGTTAACCGTGAACTAATTGTTGGCTCCATTTCGTTGATTTTTTGGACTGTTACATTATTGACAACGGTCAAATATGTGATAATTGCCTTGAAGGCGACTAATCATGGTGAAGGAGGGATCTTCTCTCTTTATGCATTGGTTAGAAAGAGGGCTAAATGGCTAGTTATCCCAGCTTTAATTGGTGGAGCAGCATTGTTAGCTGATGGGACATTAACTCCAGCTGTGACTGTTACAACTTCAATTGAAGGATTGAAAAATATGCGCTTTGGTGATGTAATTCCAGTTTCGTCGCAAGATATGGTTATCTTGATTACTATTGTTATCCTGGTTTTACTATTTTCAATTCAAAGAATGGGAACGAGTGTGATTGGTAAGGCCTTTGGTCCAATCATGCTCCTGTGGTTTACTTTTTTAGGGCTTATTGGACTTATGAACTTAAGCCATGATTGGAGTTTGCTTGATGCAATTAATCCAATTCATGCTTTGCGTATTTTATTTAGTCCTGCTAATAAAGTGGGTATTTTGATTTTAGGTTCAATTTTCTTGGCAACTACTGGTGCTGAGGCTCTTTATTCAGATGTCGGACATGTCGGGAAAAGTAATATTATGGGCTCTTGGCCTTATGTGTTTGTTTGCTTGATTTTAAACTATTTAGGGCAAGGCGTCTGGATTTTACAAAATGCTAATTATCATGCTGGTAATGGTGATTTCAATCCATTTTTTGAAGCAGTACCAAGTAGTCTAAGATTGTTTGCTATTGCTTTGGCTACGATTGCCGCTATTATTGCTTCTCAGGCTTTGATTACGGGTTCATTCACTTTAGTAGCTGAAGCAAGTAGTTTAAAATTTTTACCAAGAATGAATATTATCTATCCTTCAAATGAGAAGGGACAGATTTATATTCCTTCAATTAATAAGATGATCTGTGTCATTACAGTTGCAATTGTTTTCTTATTTAGAACTTCACATCATATGGAAGCAGCATATGGTCTGGCCATCACGGTTACCATGTTGATGACAACTATCTTATTATTTGAATATCTGGGTAAAAAAGGTACCGCGCTATCAATACGATGCATTTTCTTAGTAGTCTTTGCCTTTATTGAAGGGATGTTCTTATTCTCAAGCTTAACTAAGTTTTTGCATGGCGGTTACGTCACTGTTTTAATTGCTGGTTTTATTTTGGCAATCATGTACGTGTGGTTCTATGGCAATAAGATCCGTGATAAGCGTGAGGAGCAGAATGCTTATGTTCGCTTAGATGAATATACAGATATGTTGACTGAGTTGAGCCACTGTGATGATTATCCAGTTTACGCTACGAATGTAGTTTATATGGCTAAGGTTAAGTATAATAAATTCATTAAGCGCGAAATGCTTTATTCAATTTTGGATAAGAGACCTAAACGGGCTAAGGCTTACTGGTTTGTAACTGTTAATGTTACTAACGAGCCATATACTGCAGAATACGCGGTCAATACTTATGGTACTAAGAATGTAATTAACGTTCAGTTGTATTTAGGTTTTAGAAAACAAACCAGTGTAAATGTTTATTTGCGGCAAATTGTTCATGATTTGATCGCTGATGGAACGATTGAAGCTCAACCACAACAATTCACTACTACACCGGGTCGTGATGTAGGGGACTTCGCCTTTGTAATTGTTAACGACGTAATTAGTCCATTAACTAAATTGACAGGCTATGAAAAGTTCATGGTTGAAGCAAGAGTATGGCTGCAGAATTTATCTTCTAACCCTGCATCTTGGTTCGGACTGGAGTATGCCGATACTGTGGTTGAGCGTGTGCCATTAGTATTAGGTGACCATGAAGAAGAACACATTCAACGTATTAAACCCAAAAAAGAAAAATAATTATTAGAATAAAACCAACCACTTTCTTAATTGGTTGGTTTTTTGCTATTATAAAAGTACTTAATACGAGAGGATAATTTTATGAACAAGAGACCTTTAATTATCAGTACTGATCCTGGCATTGATGACATTGCTGCCATGACGATTAGTCTTTTTGCACAAGAACTTGATGTGCGCATGATTGTGCCTACTTGGGGTAACGTGGCACTGAAATATACCTTGCAAAATACCTTAAATTTAGAAAAGTTTTTGCATACTAAGGTTCCTGTCGTAGTGGGTGCTAATCAACCACTGGTGGCACCAATGATTAGTGCTGCTTCGGTTCATGGTAAAACAGGGATTGCCGGCTTTGAATTTGAACAAGCTGATGATTCTTTAATTGAACCTGGTCTTGCTGCAACGTTGATGGCTAAGGAAATTAAAAGTAGTCCAGAAAAAATAACTCTGATGGGCATTGGACCATTAACTGACTTTGCCTTACTTTTTAAGCAATATCCTGAAGTTAAAGAAAATATTGCGGAAATTGTAATTATGGGTGGTAATATTGGTCACGGAAATCATAGCCCATTTGCGGAATATAATATTGCGGGAGATCCGGAAGCAGCGCAGGTAGTTTTTCATAGTGGATTACCAGTTAAGGTTGCTCCACTTGAAATTGGAAATAAGGCCCATTTAACACCAGAGCAAATGGATAAAGTTAAGACATGTGGTGAAGTGGGTAATATGTTGTATTCACTTTTCTCTAACATTCATGAACCAGACGGTGATCCGCGAATTAAGATTTATGATCCGACTGCAGTTGGAATTATGCTTCATCCGGAAATGTTTACAATGAAAAAGGCAAACGTGAATATTGAATTGCGCGGGCAATATACTTATGGTGCCAGCGTAATGGATTTTATGGACCAAGAACATGCCAATGCGGAGATTGCGACAGATGTGGACTTGGATAAGTTTGCAACTTGGTTTATTGATAGTATTAAAAAGGCAGATCAAGGACGAGAATAATGGCAGATTATGTTTATCGGACAGTTATGCATGACATTAAACAGAATATTTTGAATAATCAGTATAAGGGGATGCGACTGCCTGATGAACGCAGTCTAGCCGAACACTATCAGGTAAGTCGATCATCAATGAAGCGTGCGCTGGAGCTGTTGGCTCAACAAGGGATCGTTTTTAAAAAGCGAGGTAGTGGAACTTTTATTAATCCACTATATTTGCGCAAACAGGCAATGTTTCGTTATGATGGATCGAATCTTGGAATCACTGATTCTTTTAAAGTCCCTGGTAAAAAACAACAAATTAAGTTGCTTGATTTTCATGTGATTAAGGCAACTAAAGAAATTGCGGAAGACTTATTTTTAAATGAAAATGATTTTGTTTATGAATTCAAGCGTCTGCGACTGTTAGATGAACAACCATTTTTAATTGAGACTGGATATTTGCCGATTAAAATTGTGCCGGAATTAAAGCCAGAAACTTTACAAAAGTCTTTGTTTAACTATTTGGAAGATGAACAGGGAAAGACCGTTACTAAGTCATTCTTGAATATCACTGTTGAACCATCGAATGAAGAAGATCAGCAGAAGCTAAATTTGAAGTCGACTGAACCTGTTGGTGTAATGGAAGGGATCTTCTTCTTGGATGATGGGACGCCGTTTGAAGTATCAAATATGCGCGTGCATTATCATTATATGAACTTTAATACCTTTGTTAATTTGGGTAAATAAAAAGTAGCTGTGTTTTCTTAAGTCAATTAGTTTAAGAAAACTTGGCTACTTTTTTATTTTGCTCATTCAGACGGTTTTAGTTTACAGTAATTATTATTTCTCTACTTTAGCTAAATATGAATCAAGCACCTCTAAAACCCCATCATCATTGTTATTCGGGGCCTCATACTTGGCGATTTTCTTAACTTGATCTTCTGCATTAGCCATCGCATAACTGTAACCGGCTAGTTTTAACATCTCAGCATCATTCATTCCGTCGCCAAAGGCAATTAATTCATTGGGTTTAGCACCAAAATAGCGTAAGAAGTATTTTAGAGCGCTCCCTTTATTAACGCTGTAAGGCACAATATCAAGCAAACCGAAACCACTAGAAGTACAGTGAATCTTCTCGGCATGGGTTTGGTTGAATTCTTTTTCTAATTCCGCGGAAAAATCATATTGATAACTTAAGGTGATTTTAGTAATCATATCCTGCGGATTGATAGCCGCTGCTAAATCAGTAACTTCAATTCGATCGGGGTAATAGAAGTTCATCGTCTGCTTAAAACTAGGAGAAGCATTAATAGTTGTATATGAATTGTTGATCCCAGTGACAATAATTGAACTCTTGGAATAATGCTCTTTGATAAAACTTATTAGATCTAAGGTTGTTTTATAAGTGAGCAAATGAGTGCTAATAATTTGATTATCTTGAAGCAAAAGCGAGCCATTGTCAGCAATCATGTCGATTCGGTTTAAAAAGCCAGCAAAATCTTTGCGTAATCTGGTATAAGGGCGCCCACTTGAAACGATAAAGTGAATCCCCTTTTTGTGTAATTCTGTTAAGATGCGGTCAAAGCGCTTGTGATCGAAAGTTTGATCATCATGCATGAAAGTGCCATCCATATCGACAGCAACAACTTTGAATGGTAATTTTGTCATAATTATTTCCTTTAAAAAAATCTATATCTTTTAACAATATTATTGCATAAAAAGGCCGAGCAGATCAGCTACTCGGTCTTTTTGGATTCATTTTTTCATCTAGAGCAGGTTCTAGATACACTTAAATATTAACAAATTGTTCTACCGAAGTGAGCGGACTCAGATAAACATAAGAAAGATTTACATATTTGGTAGCGTCACTTAGCTTTTTCATTAGGTCTTGCTGTTCATGAGTTAGATGCAGGTGATTCATGGCAACTCGAGCCTGAATATACATGACCAATTTGCTAGTGTATTCAAGAGGATGATCACCACTGTCGAACTTATTAAGAACAAGCCCAATTGCATCGCGAATCTGCCGATAGCGACCAATATTCATTTCATTGTAGATATTGCTAAAAAAACTATTATAAAAATTCTTCAAATCTTGGTATACTTCACGACTTTCGCTTTGTTTCTTTTGGTTAAAGAGACTGAACATAACTATCACTCCTTTAAAACAGGTATAATTTGCGTTTTTGGATTAAAATGATGCTTTAATTCCTCAGGCAATGGGGTGTCGGTAATAAGGACATCGATCTGATTGAGGGGGACAGACATGTATGGCGAAGAGGATTGATTAGTAAATTTATATTTTTCGGCAACTAATACAACTTGATTAGCGCGACTAGCGGCGGTTTCGACAATTTTGGAATCAGCCATGCTTGGTGTATATACGCCGTCATCTCTGATTCGAGATCCACCAATAAATGCAGTATTGAAATGGATTTGACGCAATGTTTCTAATGCTGTTTCAGAATAAATGAAACGCTGCTTTTTGTTGATAACGCCGCCCAACAATCTGACTGATGGGATTTCTGTTGCTAATAAGCTTAATGCGTTGTCGATTGAATTCGTGACGATCTGCATGTCAATACCATTAAGCATTGGACAGAGCTGCTTTAACGTAGTTGATGAACCGATGAAATCACATTGACCTGGATGAACAAATCTCTTTGCCATTCTAGCCATTTTCATCTTAACCGGTGATTGTACTTGATTTCTTGCTAAAAAATCAGGTACGCTGTTGCAATTAATTTCCATCAAACCACCATGAACTCTAATTGCTTGACCAGTTTCAGTTAGATGAATTACATCTCGTCTTGCCGTATCAAATGATACATTGAAGTGAGCTGCAATCTGTCTAGTTGATAATTGGTGCTTTTTTTCAAGTAACTGTTTAATTTGTATTAATCTTTCTTCTTGGGTCATCTCATGCCCTCCATTTAGTAATTTAACATGAATGAATAATTTTGCACTGATTATGTCAGTATTTGATATTTGTTTATCTGTACTTATCAGTATTTAAGCAATTAAATACTTATATCAAAGCATTAAAAGGTTGATATAGCAACAAAAAAGGGATGCAATTTTAAATTAAATACTTATTTTTTAAATTGGTAGGATCCAATTATAAAAATAGTTGAACTTTTTAGATAATTTGGTATGATATAAGTGTAAACAAAAGAACAAATGAACAAGAGCACTCTTAAATGCTCAAAGGAGAATAAGATGGCAGTTGATTATGACTCAAAAGACTATTTAAAGAGCGTTGATGCATATTGGCGCGCAGCCAACTACTTGTCAGTTGGTCAATTGTTCTTGATGAAGAATCCGCTTCTCAAGACTCCGTTGGTGGCAGAAGACGTTAAGCCTAAGCCAATTGGTCACTGGGGCACGATTGCACCACAAAACTTTATTTATGCTCACTTGAATCGTGTGCTTAAGAAGTATGACTTGAACATGTTTTATATTGAGGGTTCAGGTCACGGTGGTCAGGTAATGGTTTCTAACTCATATCTTGATGGTTCATATACTGAACGTTACCCAGAGATTACCCAGGACGAAAAGGGGATGGCTAAGCTATTCAAACGCTTTAGTTTCCCAGGTGGTGTTGCTTCTCACGCTGCTCCTGAAACTCCAGGTTCAATTCATGAAGGTGGGGAATTAGGCTACTCACTTTCACACGGTACTGGTGCTGTTTTGGATAATCCAGATGTTATTGCCGCTGTTGAAATTGGTGATGGTGAAGCTGAAACTGGTCCCTTAGCTGCTTCATGGTTTAGTGACAAGTTCATTAACCCAATTAAAGATGGTGCAGTTCTGCCAATCTTGCAAATCAACGGCTTTAAGATTTCTAACCCAACCATTGTTTCTCGCATGAGCGATCAAGAATTAACCGAATACTTCCGCGGCATGGGTTGGGATCCTCACTTTGTTTCAGTCTTTAAGGGCGGCCGTTTTGACGGTGAAAAGGACCCAATGCAGGTTCACGAAGAAATGGCTAAGACCATGGATGAAGTCATTGAAGAAATCAAGGCTATTCAAAAGCATGCCCGTGAAAACAATGATGCTACCTTGCCACATTGGCCAATGATTATTTTCCAATGCCCTAAGGGCTGGACTGGTCCAAAGAAGGACTTGGATGGCAACCCAATTGAAAATTCATTCCGGGCTCACCAAATTCCAATTCCAGTTGCTCAAGGCGATATGGAACACGCTGATATGCTTACTGATTGGCTGGAAAGCTACAAGCCAGAAGAATTGTTTAATGAAGACGGTTCACCTAAGGAAATCGTAACTGAAAACACTGCTAAGGGTGAACATAGAATGGCCATGAACCCAATCACTAACGGAGGTCTTGATCCTAAGCGGCTTAACTTGCCAGACTACCGCAAATTTGCTTTGAAGTTTGACAAGCCAGGTTCAGTTGAAGCCCAAGACATGGTTGAATGGGCTAAGTACTTGGATGAAGTTGCTAAGCTCAACCCAACTACTTTCCGCGGCTTTGGTCCAGATGAATCTAAATCAAACCGCTTGTTCCAATTACTTGATGATCAAAAGCGCCAATGGGAACCAGAAGTTCATGAACCAAATGATGAAAACCTGGCTCCAAGTGGCCGTGTGATTGACTCACAATTGTCAGAACACCAAGATGAGGGCTTCCTTGAAGGCTATGTTTTGACTGGTCGTCATGGCTTCTTCGCTACTTATGAAGCCTTTGGCCGAGTAGTTGACTCCATGCTCACGCAACACATGAAGTGGTTAAGAAAAGCTAAGGAACAATACTGGCGTCATGATTATCCATCACTTAACTTTGTCGCAACTTCAACTGTATTCCAACAAGACCACAATGGTTACACTCACCAAGATCCAGGTATCTTGACTCACTTGTATGAAAAGAACCGTCCAGATCTTGTTCATGAATACTTGCCATCAGATACTAATACGCTTTTAGCAGTTGGCGATAAGGCCTTGAAAGACAGAGAATGCATCAATGTCTTGGTAACTTCTAAGCAGCCTCGTCCACAATGGTTCTCAATTGAAGAAGCCAAGAAGTTGGTAGACAAGGGCTTAGGCTACATTGATTGGGCTTCAACTGACAAGGGCGTTAAGCCAGACGTTGTCTTTGCTTCAACTGAAACTGAACCAACTATTGAAACTTTAGCCGCAATCGATATCTTGCACAAGAAGTTCCCAGATTTGAAGATTCGCTACATTAACGTAGTTGATGTTATGAAGTTAATGGATCCTAAGGACAACAAGAATGGTCTTTCAACTGAAGAATTTGACAGATTATTCCCTAAGGATGTGCCAGTAATCTTTGCATGGCATGGCTACAAGAGCATGATGGAATCCATCTGGTTTGCTCGCAAGCGCTACAATGTTCATATTCACTGCTATGAAGAAAATGGTGATATTACTACCCCATTTGACATGCGTGTCTTAAACCACCTTGACCGCTTCGATTTGGCTAAGGATGCGGTTGAAAGCATCGATAAGCTAAAGGGCAAGAATGCGGACTTCATTAGTCATATGGATGACTTGCTTGAAAAGCACCATCAATACATTCGTGACAATGGTAAGGATATGCCAGAAGTAACGGAATGGCAATGGTCGGGCTTGAAGTAAAATTAAAATAAGAATAAATTAGACCTATGCGAAAAGCGTAGGTCTTTTTTTGATAAAGAGGGAAAATATGAAAAGTGGGTTAGTACTTGAAGGTGGAGCAATGCGTGGGCTGTTTACAGCTGGCGTAATTGATGTGTTTTTAGAAAATGACATAACCTTTGATTTAGCAATTGGCGTTTCAGCCGGTGCTGCCTTTGGCGTAAACTTGAAGTCGGAGCAAAAGGGAAGAGTATTGCGCTACAACATGCGCTTTGCGGGGAAACCATATTATGCTAGTTGGAAGTCATGGCGGCGGTCAGGCAATTTGTATGCGGCTAACTTTTGTTACCATATTTTGCCTGATAAGTTGGATGTTTTTGATAAAGAAAAATTTATGACTAATCCAATGGACTTTTGGTGTGTTGCAACTGATGCTGCAACAGGTGAGCCGGTTTATCATCAATTACATGATGCAGGTTATGTTGACTTAGAGTGGATTAGAGCCTCGTCGTCGATTCCATTTTTTGCTCATCCAGTTGCAATTCAAGGGCATTATTACTTTGATGGCGGTGTATCTGATTCAATTCCGTATGATTTTTTAGAGCAGCAAAACTGTGATAAAAAGGTAGTCATTGCTACACAGCCGAAGTCTTATCGCAAAAAGCAGAGTAAGCTCTATCCACTGGAAAAAGTAATTTTAAGGAAATACCCCGTAGTAGTAAAAAAATTGGCTACTAGAGCTGAGGATTATAATGCGGTGCTTGATCAGATGGTAAAAGATGAAGCTGCTGACCAAGCTTTTATTATTCGTCCACCGTTTCCGCTTGAAATTGGCACTTTAGAAACAGATAAAAAAGAGATGCGACGAGTGTATGAGGTCGGACGAGTTGAGGCGGAGAAAGTTTTGCCAGCTTTGCGTGAATATTTGAACAAATAATAAAACAAGTATCTAGGAAAGATTAATCACTTCTCAGATACTTGTTTTAGGTTGTTCATAAAAATTTCTCAAAAGCATTGCTGATGCCATCTTCGTCATTTGAAGTGGTAACATAATCAGCATGCTTTTTCGCTTCTTCGGAGCCATTACCCATGCAAACAGCTGTTCCAGCAAAGTCAAACATGGTAATATCATTTCTTTCGTCTCCAATTGCCATGACCTCTTCTGGAGTAATGCCAAGTTTTTCAGTTAATTCTTTTAATCCGGTTCCTTTATTAACATTAGGGTGAAGTAGCTCTAAGAAGCAATCGTCGGCACGAACAATATACAGCTCTTGCCCAAATTCTTGGCGAATTTTATCCTCCCATTGGTCTAACAACTTAGCTTTAGTGGCAAAACAACCTTTAGCAATTTCAAAATCACTAGGCAATTCATCTGGCTCTCTAATGTATAAAGTCGCACTATTTTCGTAAGCTTGAGTATAAACCATTAAATCAACATCATGATCTCCTGTAATTATTTTTGAATCAGGGGAAACAACGTTAAAAGGTAAATGATGCTCGTTAGCAAAAGCATACATTTTACGATAAAGTCGATTAGAAACTAGATCTTTAGTCATTATCTTGCCATCTGCTGTGCGGGTAATTGCGCCATTAAGAGTGATAGCATATTGATCAGGTCCAATAATTCCTAATTCGTCCATAAAATGTTTTAATCCTGCGATTGGCCGACCAGAACATAAAGCAACTTTTATTCCTTGGTCTAAAGCTGTTTTAACTGCCTTTTTTGTACTGGGCAAAATCTTACCTGTTGAATTAAGCAAGGTACCATCGGTATCAAGTGCAATAAATTTGATTGTCATAATAATTCCTCCTGTGCATTTAACTTACCGTTAATTATGCCAGACTTTGTGTTATTTCAGTAAGCAAAGTAGTTCATCTTGGAAAGGAAAAAGGTTTTATCACTTGTTTCGTTTCATGAAATGAAATATATTGCAGAGGATTTTATGTGTATAAATAGAGAATGTCTATAGCATATTTATTGACATGTTATTTTTGTATGTAAAGTAAATGATTAAACATAGGCGCGACAAGCAAAATAAAGGGGGGTATAAATATTGGTATATACATCATTGAAGGGCTGAAATAAATTTCATGAAATGAAATATCATCTTAACTTTATGAAACAATAAGTCATAGTTTTAAAAAACGCTTACATTAGCTTAAAACTATGGTATAAATAAAAATGTAAGCTAGCTACTAAGATAGAGTTAAGTTCAGAATTTGATATCAACTGGACGTTTTATCTTAAAACATTTTTGAGGAGTAAATATTTGTGTGAAGCACAAATGGCAAAAGTCAATTGTATGAGCACCTTGCGGTTGACTTGATCTGATGAAATAAAGATGTAGATGCAGGTGTAGATGTAAGAATAAGTTATTGATTTAATTTTTTTCTTCAGAGGTAAACGATTATGATGCAGAAAATACAGCGGTTTGGGGCCGCTATGTTCGTCCCAGTTATGCTGTTCTCGTTTGCGGGTATTGTCGTAGCTTTAGGTAGTTTGTTCAATAACCCGACTCTGTTTGGTTCAATTGCCAACCCGGGAACTACATGGAACTCAGTTTGGGACACAATTTCAGCTGGTGGTTGGACAGTGTTCAACCAAGAAGGTATTTTGTTTACTGTAGGTTTGCCAATCGGTTTAGCCAACAAGGCTAGAGGTAGAGCAGCCATGGAAGCAGTTATTGCTTACTTGACTTACAACTACTTCATCGGTGCAATGCTTACCCACTGGGGTGCAGCATTTGGTATTCCTAACTTTGACAAGATTCAAATTGTTGCTAACGCTACTAACCACGGTTTAACTAACATTGCTGGTATCAAGACTCTTGACACTAGTATCTTAGGTGCCTTGGTTGTTGCTTTGATTGTTGTATGGCTACACAACAAGTACTTTGACAAGAAGTTGCCAGACTGGCTTGGTACTTTCCAAGGTTCAACTTATGTCTACGCTTTAGCATTCTTCGTAATGATTCCTTTAGCACTCATTACCTGCTGGGGCTGGCCAAAAGTTCAAATGGGTATCACCAGCATGCAACACTTCATCGTAGATAGTGGATTTATCGGTGTTTGGATTTACCAATTCTTGAACCGTGTATTGATTCCTACTGGTCTTCACCACTTGGTATACATTCCATTCCAATTCGGTCCAGCCGTTGTTGCCGGCGGTTTGCAACCATACTGGTTGAAACACCTTGCTGAATACGCTGCAAGTACTAAACCACTTTCACAAATCGCTTCAGTTGAAGGATTCCAACTTTACGGTAACGAAAAGGTATTCTTAGTACCATTTATCTGTCTTGCCTTCTACGCAACTGCTAAGAAGAACAAGAAGAAGCAAACTTCAGCTTTGCTTATCCCAGCTGCTTTAACCTCAGTATTAGCTGGTATTACTGAACCTATCGACTTTACTTATTTGTTTGCTGCTCCAGTTCTTTGGGTAGTTTACTCAGTATTGTCAGCCACGATGAACACAGTTATGTGGGCCTTTGGTTTAAGAGGATTCATGTCAGATGGTGCGATCGGTATCGCTTCAATGAACTGGATTCCACTTTGGCAAAACCACTGGAAGACCTACGTCATGGAATTTATCGTTGGTATTATTTTCGGTATTATCACTTACTTCGTCTTCAAGATCATGATCGAGAAGTTCAACTACATTACTCCAGGTCGTGAAGCCGATGATCAAGATGTTCACCTTCTTTCAAAGAAAGAATACAAGGCTAAGAAAGCTGCAGAAGCTGCTGGTAAGGACGCTAATGACCCTTACATTGAAAGAGCAACTGCTTACCTTGAATTATTAGGTGGTCCTTCAAACATTACAGAATTGAGTTCATGTGCTACTAGATTACGTGTATCTGTTGCCGATCCAAATAAAGTTGCTTCAGATGCCGCATTTAAAGCAAACAAGGCTGTCAATGTCGTACACCACGGTAAGGCTATCCAAGTTATCGTAGGTTTGGACGTACCTCAAGTTCTTGATGAAATGAACACTTTAATGCAACAACAAGGTGGCGACGCTAAGGTATCAACTGAACAAGATAATCCTTATATTGAAAGAGCTACTGGTATCGTTGACTTGCTTGGTGGTGACTCCAACATTCAAGATGTCATTGCTTGCTCAACTAGAGTAAGAACTCATGTCGTTGATCCTAAGAAGGTCGCTCCAGATTCAGAATTCAAGAAGATCGCAGATTCTTACGAAGTACAACATAAAGATAACAACGAGGTTGACATCGTTGTCGGATTGGATGCCGATCAAGTTGTTGATCAAATGAAACAATTGCTATAATCTGAAAGCGCTTGTGTTATCATTAATATATAAATTATATATTGATAAGGGCACAGGTATTATGGCAAATTTGAGATCAATGGTCTATGACAATAGTCATAAATTGAACGATTCTGAAAAACAGATAGTTCAATATGTTCTAAATAATCCGAGAGACTGTAGCAAATTAAGCTTAGCCAAATTAGCTAAAAAGCTTTATGTATCCGAATCCGCAATTTTCCGGTTATGTAAAAAGCTAGGACTAAGTGGCTACAGTGAGCTTAAATTTGATTTGGTTGAATTAGCCGAATCGAAGCAAAAACCAATCAAAATTGAAAATAATTTTGCGCGGGAACTTAGTAAAGTAAATTCAGACGTGTTGAAGTATTTCAAACAACGTGATTTCAATAGCTTGTATCGCGATTTAGATAATGCAGGGACAATTTACATTTACTCTACTGGTTGGCAACAAGAGTTAATTGCACAATATTTGGCTCATGAATTGTTTGTAGTTGGCAAGCATGCAACTGTTTTGCCATCAGCATTAGAGGAGTTAAAAGCTGCGGGACGCTTTGCTCAAAAAGGCGATGTTTTGTTTATTATCTCGTTTACGGGTGATAATAAAACGATCAATGAGGAAATCACTAAGTTGGAACTAGTGAATGATAAATTCAAATATGTTTCGTTCACTAACCTGAAGCAAAATAAATTAGCTTCATTAGTGCAGCACAACATTTATTTTCCAACGATTGCCTTTACTGATGATGCCGACTTTAAGAGTGGGAAGGTTGCCTTTACCCCAGCGTACTTCTTAATTGATTTGGTAATTAGTGAATATGTAGCTTGGCAACAGAGTCAAGGAGAGGATGTAGAGATCAATGTGGGCAATTAGTAAACGAAAAGTTGGCAACTTTATCGATCGAATAACCGAAAGCATGCACTTGGATACTAAGAAGATTTTGACTTGGTATTCATACGTACTTTTCATTGCTCCACTATTGTTTTGGGCGATGATTGCACTACGAAGCGGTGCTTCTGGTCAATCGATTCGGATGATGATTATGAAGCAGCCGATGATTGCGATTAGTACAATCGTTGCTATCGTTGACTTCATACTAGGCTACTATATGTTGTTAAACCACAAGCAGTTTTTAATCAATCGACAGACTTATCGCTTCTTGATGGGAAGTCAGATGATTGCTCAGCTCTTTGTTGGCAACTTGCTTTGCGTAGTATTAGCTATCTTAGGTTTTTATCGAGCAAAAGCTTTGAAGAAAACGCAAGATGGTGTTAGTCGAGTAATAATCGCAATTTCACTTACTGCAGCTGGTTTATTACTCGCAAGCTTTATGTTGATATTATTACTTGAATTTTAGAAATCCAGAGGTTATTAATTATGTTTAATTTCTTTAAGAAAAAGAATAAGGGTATTGAAGTAGATGCGGTAGTTGATGGCGACATTATGCCAATTACTGATGTAAAAGACGATGTCTTCTCAACTAAGATGTTAGGTGATGGCTATGCTATCAAGCCTAAGGATAATCATATCTATGCACCAGTTGATGGTAGTATTTCCACACTTTTCCCAACTAAACATGCTATTGGTATCACGAATGACCAAGGTATTGAGTTTTTGATTCACTTGGGTCTTGATACTGTTGAACTAAAAGGTGCTCCGTTTACAGTGAATGTTAGTCAAGGCGATAAAGTTAAGAAAGGTCAACCCTTAGCCACAATGGATTTCCAAATGATTACAGACAAGGGATACGATGACAGCTGCATCGTTGTCTACACCAACATGGACCTGATTAAGTCAGTTACTCCGATTGAAAAAGGCAGTGTTGAACATTCCCAAAAAGTACAAACTATCGAACTTAAATAGTCAACTTTCCCCTCTCTCATGTAAAAATTTAACGACTATTTCTCTAGTTTTCGGCTTAGCTTCTACGTTGAAGCTAAGCTTTTTCTGTTAGAATGTTAATTAAGAAAGAAGGGCATTTATGAAAAGATATCGACCGAACACTAAGGCAGTCATTGTGGGTATAGTTTTGATGTTAATTGGTATAGCATGCTGGGTAATTAAGGCATCATTTATTCCTAAGGGAGCAGACTTCTTGTTTCCGATTGGCTTACTTGTGATTTGTCTTGGCGGATTAACTTTAACCATTACTGCGTTTATTGCTATGCGAAAAAATGATCTTGCAATGAGTGCTTATTTAAAAAAACAGGCAGCAGAAAAGAAAAAGCAAGAAAAGAGCAATAATTAAGCTTTTTAACAGTTTTTTACTATAATAAAATATAGATTGTTATTATATAAGCAAAAAGGAATTGAGGAAAAATGAATTTTAAGGATGTTTATGAAAAGGAACATGTAACGCGGAAGTTTACTAATAGAAAATTACAAGAAAAAACAATTGCTGGAATCGTTAAAATGGCACAGCAATCACCTTCATTGCTTAATTCTCAGCCATGGCGTGCATATGTTTTGATGGGGGATGCTTTAAGCAAGTTTAAGGCTGCTTCAGCTAAAAAGATTGATGATAAAGAAGCTGCACATGAAGATTTTGCTTCAATGCTATCACTAGACTGGGATACTTATCCAAGTCGTAATATGGCTACGATGGGTGCATCCCAAAGTTTCTTTTTCAGAAATAAGCTTCAATTATTTAATGATGCGAATAAAACAATGTTCAATGCACCAGCAATTATCTTTTTAACGGTTCCGAAGAAATCTCCAGCTTGGTCCGTTTTTGACTTAGGAATTTTTGCACAAAGTATCATGCTTTTAGCCATTAACCGTGGCTTAGGTGTGATGCCAGCTCACTCAATGGTTTCATACCCAGAATTGGTTAGAGAATATGCCCAAATTCCAGATGATGAAGCTGTCGGAATGGCAATTGCAGTTGGCTATATCGACAAGAATGCTGAAATTAATGATCCTAAATTTATTCCAAAGCGTGTACCGTTTAATGAAATTTACAAGGTGGTCGAATAAATTACAAAAAACCGTTATCCCTTGTGTAAAACTGCACTATTTTAGGCAAGAAATGGTAAAATAGGTTTTAGTAATATATTTGTAAAAAAAGGTGATAATACTTTGAGTCCAGCTCAAATAGTAACTAATTTAGTTGCAACATTATTAATATTTATCGTTGCATCATTCTTTGTTGCTGCGGAATTTGCGTTAGTTCAAACTAGACCAAGTCAGCTCGAAGATATGCTTGCTAAGGGTCAAGGAAATAAGAAAAAGTTGCGTCGTGCTTTGCATATGACGCACAACTTGAATGAGTATTTGTCAACTACTCAGGTTGGTACCACTTTGGTTGGTGTAGTCTTGGGTTGGTTCTCGGCTGATACATTCGCAACCATCTTGGAAGATCTTTTCCATTTGACGCCAATGAATGAATCACTCATCAAGTCAGTTAGTGCAATCTTAGGCGTAGTTTTATTAACTTATTTGGAAGTTGTCTTAACTGAAGTTGTGCCTAAGAATATTGCGATTGACAAGCCAGTACCGATGATGATGGGGATCGTTACGCCACTTCATATTTTCCATACGATTGTTTATCCATTCGTTTGGCTATTAAATACTAGCTCCAATGGAATCTTAAAATTGATGGGCTTTACTCCAGCTGATGAAGAAAATGAAGTTTATTCACAATCTGAAATCATCAAGTTGTCGCGTAATGCGGTTCATGGTGGTTCGCTTGATAAAGAAGACTTAACTTATATGGAAAGAGCCTTCGAATTAAACGATAAGGTTGCTAAGGACATCATGACTGACAGAACAAGATTGTCAGTACTTGATTCAACTGATACAATTGCCTATGCCTTGAAAAAATACTTGGAAGAAGGCTACAGTCGTTTTCCAGTTGTGCGTGATAATGATAAAGATGACGTTGTGGGTTATGTTTATGCGTACGACATTGTGCAACAAAGCCAAATTGATGGCAACGTACCAGTAACAAGAATTATTAGAACTATTATCACGGTACCTGAATCAATGCCAATTCAAGATATCTTGCACTTGATGATTTCTAAGCACACACCAATTGTCTTAGTAGTTGACGAATATGGTGGTACTAGTGGGATCGTTACTGATAAGGATATTTATGAAGAGCTTTTCGGTTCTGTTAAGGATGAAATTGATGATGTTTCAGATGATTACATTATCAAGGACAAGGATGGTCAAGTTCATGTTTCAGGTAAGACGACTTTATATGACTTTGAGCGTTTCTTCCATACAGATCTGAAGGCCTTTCAAGATAGCGATATTATTACCATTGGTGGTTACATGATGGAACATTATCCTAACTTGAAAAAGGGTGAATCAATTGAACTTGAAGGATATAAGTTTACCTTAGACAGTATCGAACAAGGCTTTATGCGCTGGTTTATCGTTGAACCGATTAAGGATAAAGATCAAAAAGGCGATCAATCAAAGGATGAAAATTAGAAATTATTCAGAGGAAGCGTTGAAAATGACGCTTTTTTTGTTTAAAGATGTTATAATTCTTTTTATTAGGAATAATATATGTAAATTGAATTGAAGGGTAGATTAAATGGCAAAAGGCGACAATATTGACCAAATTATAGATCACAAATTATTCACAGAAGATGACATTCATGAGATGTGCGTCCGTTTAGGTAAGCAATTAACTGAGGACTATGCTGGTAAAAAGCCGGTAGTTGTTGGGGCTTTGAAGGGTGCAATTTACTTCTTGACTGACTTAACTCGACAAATGGACGTAGCACATCAACTGGATTTTCTCGATGTTTCTAGTTATGGTGATGGCTTTGAGTCAACTGGTAAGGTCAAGATAGTATCAGATTTGGTAACTGACGTGAAGGATCGCGATGTTTTAATTGTCGAAGATATCGTTGATACGGGTTTAACTTTGAAATTCATGAAAGAACACATTATGGCACGTGGCGCTAAGAGCGTTAAGTGTTGTGCAATGCTAAATAAGGAAGCCAGAAGAACTATCGATGTTGAATTAGAATATTATGGTTCAAAGGTTGGCAATGAATTCGTAGTGGGTTATGGTTTGGACTTTTTAAATATGTATCGTAACCTTCCTTATGTTGGGGTATTGAAGCCAGAAGTTATTCAACATTACGCTAATAAATAAGGATGAAAATTAGATAAAGAATCAAGCGAGTGAGAATGATCACTCGCTTTTATTTACTGCTTTTGATAAAAAATTTTATTAAAATATCAAATTAAATTTATTTTTTTAGATTTAATATTGTGGTTATAATGTAGGCGGTTTAGTAAGAAGAACAAGTAAAGGAGTAGTTTTTATGACCAAACAAACTATTAAAGCTCAAGCAGATGGTCGCAATGGTCAAATTGATTTTGAGATTGATTTAGAAAACAATAAAATTAGCGATGTCAAAGTAACCAAGAATTCGGAAACTCCTGCAATTTTTAATCAAGCTTTTGGTAAATTAAAGAAAAATATTATTGATAATCAAAGTTTTGACGTGGACGCTGTTTCTGGGGCATCATTGATGACTCAAGCAATGCTAGATTCTGGTAAAAAAGCATTAGCCGAAAATAACATTGCTCTTGACGGAAAAAAGCCAGAAGTCGTACATGAAGAAAGGCAACTAAATGTTGATGTGGCTGTAATTGGCTCCGGTATGGCCGGGTTAATGGCGGCAAGTCGTGCTCTTTCGATGGGTAAAAAAGTAGTTGTACTTGAAAAAAATGGCTATTTAGGTGGAGCAACTATTTTAAATGGCTCAAATGTTGTAGGAACTGGCTCTAAAGTTTCTGCAGAATTATTTGGTGAAACGGCAAAGAAGGATTCGCCAAATAGACTAGTTCAAGATATTACTCGTGAATGCCGCGGTACCAATTATCCAATGTTGTCAAAGTTATTAGCTAACAATATTGGTAGGGCCGTAGACTTTATTACTGAATTTGCAAATTTGACTTATCAAAAAGCGGAAACCCAAACAGTTGAACATAGTGTAAATCGTCAAATTGAAATGCCTAGTGAAAGCTCATATGAATTAGTGACTAAGGTGGCTGAGGCATTTGAAAAAAAAGGCGGACAAATTATCTTAGATGCCCGTGTTGAAAAGTTGAATAAAGATAAGGCTGGCAAACTGGTATCTTTAACCGCTGAAGGCAAGCACCAGACAATTAATGTCAATTTCAAGTCACTTGTTTTAGCTGCTGGTGGTTGGGGTGCACGTGATTATCAGGCTCATAAGACTGATATTCCATATTATGGTCCAATGACTTCAACTGGTGATTATTTTGATTTTGCCAAAAATATGAATTTGGTTACTCGTAACTTAGACTGGTATAAGGTATATCCACATGGATTGGAAGTTGAACCTGGTATTGCTAAGCTAACAACTTATTCAACTAAAGAAGCGACCGATATGGGGGCTATTTTTGTTAATACTGATGGCAAGAGAATAGTTAACGAATCTGCACCTTATACGCATTTTAGGGATGCGATTGCCGAACAAAATGGTAAGGTAGCTTACATTGTCATGGATCAAAGAACCTGGGACCGTTTCTATGAATTAATGCTTAAGTATGGCTTTACCAAAGAAGAAGTTCAATCATTCTTTGATTTGGATGGCGAGAAGAGTCCAGTTCTGGTCAAAGGCGACTTGAAGACCGTGGCAGAAAAAGCAGGTATTGATTATCAAACGCTGAAGGAAACTGTTGATAACTATACTGAAGATGTTAAAGCAGATTATGATCCTGAGTTTGGTAGAGACAAGAAGTTTATGCATGAGTTCGAAGGCGATACATATTATGTAATTGAACAAAAACTTCTGTTCTGCACAACTTTGGGTGGATATGAAACTACTGATCAAATGCAGCTTCTTGACAATGATATGAATCCCGTAAGTAACTTCTATGCTGCAGGAGAAATTGTTGGTGGTGCTAATGGTCATGATTCAATGCCAAGTATGATGAATTCTTGGAGCTATGCTTCTGGTTTTGTTGCAGGTACGACTGCTGCAGATAATACCAATTATAATTATTCTACTGTTTCAAATGAACAAGAAGCAGATGCTGTATCAGGCGCCTCTGAAGCTTAATTTAAATACTGAAACTTGAAAGTACCAAAATCAAGCTCAAGTCCTGTCACTATTGAGCTTTCTTAGACGTAATTAGTTTTTATATGATCTGTTTCAGTGCAATTTGTATGAATCGTGGCAGTTGGTTAATAAAGTCATTGATTGCTTCATCTATCTTTTCAAAACTAGTCTGCTTAAGCTCTTTTAATTCTGAAATCAAGTAGACCAATGCATCTACGAATTTAATATCAGGCAAGGATTCGTTCATTAGATAGAATAAATCTCCGATTGTCCTATCATCTGTATTTTGTCTTTCCTGCCAGGCCAATAGATCATAAGTTATTACTGTAACTGCGATATAGCCACATTATCCATCATAGCTTTGAACTTGAGATTTATCTAAAGCAAGATATTGCTTAGACGTCTTAAAATATGTTTCAATTTGCCATCTACGACCATAGAGCTGGATGATTTCTTCAGGTCTAAGCTTTGTCTGAGTAGTAGCTAAAATCGAATGCTTGTTCTTGCTTCTACGGTTGGAGACAAAGACGAGCTTTAATAAAAAGCTATGTCCATGATATTGAGCCTCAACTATGCTTGAATAAAGATAATGTTTCTTTTTACGGATGTTTGAAGCAGCCAATGAGCCAAGCTGCAATCAAGCATAATAGTTTTTGCCAGTTGATTCTTCCATCGTTAAGTACATTGCGAGCAGTTCTAACGGAAAAACGCTTGTCACTCTTAGCTCTGAATAAGGAAAGCCGAGCAAAGTGTACTGACATCAACCAAGAGATGATCATGGTTAATGAAACGGTAGATTTACGCTTAAAGTTGACTTGTTTAGTTAACTTAGCTAGACCAATTAGTTTAATAAATGAAGAAATTAAGGATTTGGTATCGTTTTCTGTGTCGATTTGTTCTATACTGTTCATTGCGTAGGATTTTCAGGTTGACATTTAAAGTATAACGCAGAGAGATCCTGCGTTTTTATTTTTGATAAGAAAAAGCCAAGAGGCGCGGGGAAGGAGCGTTAATCTTAGCTTTCAAGTTTCAGTTTATTAATTAAAGCATGCAATTAAAAAGTTTAATGTGGATAACTATTTGCATTAAGCTTTTTTTATTTGGAGAACGAAACATAGTTATTTCATAATAATTTTGTTATGAAAGTATAGTGAAATTGATATTTGATACATCAACAGATGACGCACTAATATTAACTTGTGGATAAAATTAAACTTATTAGAGGTGTAAACAATGAAGTCAGGAAAATATCAAGTAAAAGCTAAAGGTCATGGTTCCGAATCAATGCCAATGGAAGTTGACATTGATGGCGATAAAGTTACTTCAATCAAAGTAGATTCATCAGGTGAAACTAAGGGAGTAGCCGATGAAGTATTTAGACGTTTGCCTAAAACAATTGTGGAAAATCAAACTTTAAACGTTGATGCGGTCAGTGGCGCGACTATTTCCAGTCATGGTGTGATTGATGGCGTAGCCGAAGCAATTGATGAAGCAGGCGGCGATTCAACCGAATGGAAAAACCGTGAAAAGCCCGCTGCTACAAAGGTAGAAGATGAAGAAATTACTGTTGATGTAGCTGTAGTTGGTGCAGGTGGCGCTGGTCTAGCAGCTGCAGTTCGCTCAATTCAACATGGTGAAAGGGTGGCTGTTCTCGAAAAGTATCCACAGATCGGTGGTAATACTAGCCGTGCTGGTGGTCCAATGAATGCGGCTGAACCAGAATGGCAAAGTAAATTTAAGGCTCTTCCTGGTGAAAAACAGACTTTAGAAGACTTGGCTAATACGCCAATTGAACAAATTGATTTAGAATACCGCTTTGATTTTGAAAAATTACAAAGACAAATCAAAGAATATATTGATTCTGGTACAGATTATTTATTTGATTCGACTTTACTCCATGAAATTCAAACTTATTTAGGTGGTAAAAGGACGGATTTAAAAGGTAACGAAATTCATGGTAAATATGCTTTGGTACATGAATTGGTAACTAATGCTTTAAATTCTGTTAAATGGCTCCAAGATTTGGGTGTTAAGTTTGATAATTCTCAAGTTACAGAACCAGTTGGTGGTTTGTGGCGCAGAGGTCATAAGCCAGTAGAGCCATTAGGTTATGCCTTTATTCACGTTTTGGGTGATTGGATAAGAGAGCATGGTGTCGATCCATATCTTGAAACTCGTGTTGAAAAACTAATTATTGAAAATGGCAAAGTACGCGGTGTAATTGCGACACGCGCTGATGGTAGTACTTTGACTGTGCATGCTAAGGCAGTAATTTTAACGGCAGGTGGCTTTGGTGCCAATACTAAGATGGTTCAAAAATACAATACCTATTGGCCAAACATTGCAGACGATAGTACAACAACTAATTCACCTGCAATTACTGGCGATGGGATTAACTTAGGTCTTGAAGCTGGTGCAGACTTATTCGGTATGGGCTTTATCCAATTAATGCCAGTAGCTGATCCAAAGACCGGTGAGCTTTTCACTGGTGTTGTAACTCCGCCTGCTAACTATATTATGGTTAACAAAAAGGGTAAGAGGTTTGTTAATGAATTTGCGGAACGGGATGTTTTGGCTAAGGCAGTTATCGAAAATGGTGGTTTGATTTATCAAATTGCGGACGATAAGATTAAGGACACTGCTTACAATACAACCCAAGAGTCACTTGATGCGCAAGTTAAGGCTGGAACCTTGTTTAGAGCTGATACGCTTGAAGATTTGGCAAAACAAATTGGAATGAATCCAGCAGTTTTGGTTAAAACTATCCAGGATTATAATTCTTACGTTGATCGTGGCGAGGATCCAGACTTCCATAAGAATGTATTAGGCCTCAAATGTGAAGTTGCACCATTCTATGCTACTCCGAGAAAGCCTGCTATTCACCACACTATGGGCGGCTTAGTAATTGATACTAAGGCACATGTTTTGAATAAAGATGGTCAAATTATTGATGGTCTATATTCTGCTGGTGAAAATGCTGGTGGCATTCATGCTGGTAATCGTTTGGGTGGTAACTCCTTGGCAGATATTTTCACTTTTGGTCGAATTGCTGCCAATACTGCCTATGAAGATCATCAAGAAAATGATGCAACTAGCGGTGCTTCACAACATTAATAAATATATTTACTTAAACAAAAAGTCGCCCAAAATCGGCGGCTTTTTTCGTTAATTATTTTTCTTTTGCATGTAATAGTAAGTTGGCAGTCCTAACAATGTTAAACCAATACCAATAATTGAAAGAACAAATTGATTGATAATTGTTGAGACAACGATGAAGATACCACCGATCACGGAAATAATTGGAATGATCGGATACCATGGAACCTTAAATGGACGTTTTAATTCTGGCTCACGCTTTCTCAAAATTATTACGGCAACTGACAACATTGTGTTGAAAGTCCACATAACGAAGACTAGCATGTCAGTTAAAACAGTAAAATTACCTAGTAGAATCATGACAATTGCAATAGCATCAACAATAAACGCGCCAACTACTGGAACACCGGTATGGATATTAGCCTTGCCAATTTTATTGGAGAATGGCAATAAATTGTCTTGAGCCAAGATATAAGGCGTGCGCATCCCTGTCAGCATGAATGCGTTAACCGCACCGTAAACAGAAATTAAAATTCCCACAGTGACTAGTTTTCCACCAAATTGACCAAACAATTTCATTGAAGCTTGAAACGCGGCATTATTGTTATTAGTTAATTGATCAATAGGTAAAACGGTCATGAAAGTATAATTGATTAAAACATAAATCAATGTAATTGCTGAAAGACCTAAAATAATTGCCCGTGAAAGGTCTTTTTCTGGATTTTTGACTTCGTTAGCCAAATTAGTCACTACAATCCAGCCTTCGAAGGCGAATAACGCAGAAAGTAACCCTTGACTAATAGCGGTTGGAAATGAATGTCCAGTGCCGACTGTTAACGGAATAATTGGTGCAGGTATTTTGACAGGATTAAATAATCCCCAAATAATAATTAAAGCAATTGGAATGATTTTTAGGATAGTGATGACCGACTGCATTTTGCTAGAAAATTTAGTTCCGATTAGATTAATTCCTAAGAGAAAAAGCACTAGCAAGATAGCTATTAGGTTAGAATACCTCGCCTTAATTCCAAATAAGGAGACAAACTGAACGCCAAAAATTGAGCTTAGGGCACCAATTTGAGCTGGAAAATAAACAATCATTTGTGCCCAGCCAAAAAGAAAACCCCACACGCGGCCGTAAGTGTAATCAAGATACTTAATGGCACCATTAATTTTTAAGCTGGCGGCGATTTCTGAAATGGTCAAACCTGATGCAATTGAAATGATCCCAGCTAAAATCCATACAAACAGGGTCATTGAAGTGCTGCCAGTTTGTGCAGTAATTGTTCCGATCTTGAAAAATACGCCAGCTCCGATGACAGAACCGACTACGGTAGCCAATGCTTGGCCGAATGAGATTTGTCGTTTCATATTTATTTGTTGCCTTTCGTTTACATTATTTAAATTTTAGCACATCGACTGGAAATGTTTGTATTGATAGGCTTTTCGGTTAAAATAATTAAGGGAGGAATTTAGCCGATGAAAAGATTTCAGCATAAGTATACTTTGCCAGCGATTTTGACTTTATTAATTCTGGCGATTGCATTTCTTTTGATTGGCTTTTTCAATTTTAAGCGGCAAACAACTTTACCGCCAGATGCTAATTCAAGTGCGATTGGGATTGAGTTAAATCAAGATATTGACTATGTTGATTTACATAAATTGCAATCTAATGGCGTTTCCTTTATATATTTGAAAGCAACCCAAGGCAGATCATATTTTGATGAAAACTATCTGTCTTATCGTGACCAAATTTTAGGAACGAACTTGGCATTTGGTAGTGAGATTTCCTATAGCAATGAATCGACTCCGATGCAGCATTACCGCTACTTTTTTAAGCAAGTAGGACAAAATACGGGCTCGCTGCCAATTCTAATTGTACCGGCAGTGACTACTCGTTCAGCGAGATATTTGCGGTCAATGGGGCAGTTTGCGGCTTTATTGCAAGCAGCTGGCAAAAGAGTCATGGTGAAAGTTGATCATAAATATCAACATTACTTTAATCCGCAAACGTTATTTATGTCATCAGATAGTAAGGCACCGAATAAATTAAAGTATTCATTTTGGTGCTACACTACTAACGGACGCGTAAGGAATGTTTCAGGCTTAGAAAGCCAGGTAACGATGTACGCGTATAACGGGACCGTTGGTCAATATAAGCAAAAGTATGGGCAATTAACACAGTAATAATGTATCAAGAAAAAATCAAACAAGTTTTAATTAGAGAACACAAGGACCAGCCAACTTTAATTCAAAAAGAAAGCTATGATGCCATTCGCAATGGTGCGAGCCTGGTTGGATTGGCTAAGACAGGTACGGGTAAGACATTGGCTTATGCACTTCCTAGTTTGGAAAAAGCACAGCCAGGTAATGCTAACAGCGTGGTAATTATTGCGCCAACGACTGAATTAGCTGTACAAATTCGTCATGCAATTAATCCTTACATCCACGCTTTAGGATTAAAAGGCGTCAGCTTGGTTGGTGCTGGCAATAGAAAGAGACAAGAAGACAATCTGAAGAAAAAGCATCCTGAAGTGGTCGTAGCTACACCAGGCCGTTTTTTTGACTTCTTCTCAAGTGGTCGAATTAAAGTAAACCAGATCAAGACTTTGATTATTGATGAAGCCGATGATATTTTAGAATTTACTAAAATGGAATTGTTATCAGCATTAGGGCAAAATCTGGGTCCAGACAGTCAAATCTTATTATTTGGAGCAACAGATTCTGAGATTACACGGGATGCGGAGCAAGTTTTTAACCGTCATTTCTTGTTAGTAGATGTCAGAAATGAACAAGCTTCAGCGACTAAACATTATTTTTTGCAAGTAGACAATCAACACAAGATTGAATTTTTGCAGCGAATGACTAAGTTGGATCACTTTAAGGGAATTTTGTTCTTTGATTCAAATAAAACGATGATGCGCTTTGCTGGTATTTTTGGGCATACTAAGACTAAGTTCGAATTATTAGCTAATGAATTTGGTAAAGAACGCCGTGAAAAAGCCTTAAATGACCTAGCTACTGGTAAGACGAAATTGCTGCTGGCAACGGATTTGGCTGCGCGTGGGTTGGACATTCCAGGCCTTACCTATGTGATTAATTTTGATATTCCGAGCGAGACTAATACTTACATGCACCGGGCAGGAAGAACAGGTCGAATGAACGCTGAAGGTTATGTGGTTACTTTAGGCGATGATCACGATTTTCGTGATTTGAAGAAATTATTGGCAGATCAATTACAAATAGAGCGTGTCTACTTTGCAGGCTATCATTTAACAACTGAAAAGCCTAAACTCAAGAAGGAAAAGAAGCAGGCTAAAGAGCAGCCCATTAAGACTTCGACTAAGAAAAATAAAACTAAAAAACGCAAGAAACGCAAGAAACGTAATAAGAACAAGGGATATCATCCACATTACTTGAAAGGAAAGAAATGATTCGTTTAGTTAGATGGCTAGAGGACTATGTTTTGCCGCTAGCTAGTAGATGGGGTCAGATAAGATGGCTAGTTGCTTTACGGGATGCATTTGTCTCATTAATGCCAATTACAATGGCAGGATCATTAGCAGTTTTAATTAAGAGCTTAATTGAAGCAGCTCATGATCATTTAGGCTGGTATGCCTTTGCTTTTGCGATGCAGCCATTGGTAGCAATCAGTAATTTAGTTTGGCGAGGAACATTTTCATTATTTGCCTTTTTCTTAGCATTGGCTTTAGGCTATCAACTAGCAAAAGCTTTTGAAGGAAATAGACTTGCTGCTTCAATTGTGGCATTATCTTCTTTTGCACTAAGCATTGCCAATATAGCTAAGATTAAATTTCATGGTGATAATGTTACACTGCATAATGCATTTGACATTAGTCAGTTCTCAACTACTGGCCTCTTTACTGCTATTTTGTTTGGCTCATTAGGCTTTTTTATTTATTATGCTTGCTATAAAGCAAGGATTATGTTGCATGTGACATCGAACTTGCCCCATGCTGAACAAGCTGCTTTTGATTCTTTATTACCTGCAATGATTGCAATATTTGGTGTAGGCGGAATTAATTATTTGTTCCAAATTCTTACCGGTAAATATTTTGGAAATTGGTTGCTTACCACAATTCAAACTCCATTAGTAAAGTGGGGACAAGGCTTTGGTACGGTAATTGTCATTACTTTATTAGTGCAGTTATTTTGGTTTTTTGGAATTAATGGTATAGGGGTTCTATCACCAATTTTGGATTCAATTTGGATGACTGCTCAAAATGATAACATCACAGCGATTAGTAATGGAAATATTCCACCATATGTATGGGTACGTGGCTCATTTGATGTCTTTGCCTGGTTTGGCGGTGCTGGTGGAACCTTAATGCTAATTGTGGCGATTTTAATGTTTTCTAAACGCAGTGATTATCGCACAATTGCCAAAATCTCACTAGCTCCAGGAATTTTTAACATTGGCGAACCAATTCTCTTGGGCCTGCCTGTAGTGCTAAATCCAGTGTATCTAATTCCATTTGTATTAGCGCCACTAGTTAATGTTGCCTTTTCTTATTGGGTTAGCATTATGGGATTGGTTAATCCAGTTCAAGTGGCAGTACCTAGCATCATGCCACCAGTTATTGGCCCATTTCTGGCTTGCAATTATGATTGGCGTGCAATTGTTTTAAGCATTTTAAATATGATTGTTGCTTTGCTAATTTGGATGCCTTTTGTTAAAGCAGCTGATAAGATTGCTGATACCAACCATCCGAAAACATTTTTTAATCCACAATTCTAAAAAAAGGTTAACTATTACCACTTTTTTTGGTAAAGTTAATCTTAGGTTTGACCCCGTAGTTCATCTGGATAGAACAATGGTCTCCTAAACCGTAGAGGTGAGTTCGAATCTCACCGGGGTCATAGAAAAAAGCCTGCAAGTATTTAACTTGCAGGCTTTTTACATGCTTTGGTTATCCAAAAGATATCTTTATTATCCTAAGGGTTGAAGCATAATTGCAGTAATTAAGCCCCAAACTAGGAAAACACAGATTAGTGCAGTATAAAGTAAATATTTTCTAGTTTTAGCGGGTCTGTTTTTGTCCATACCAAAAACAAGGCAAAACGTTCCAATCAAAATAATTAAACCAGTTGTAATTAATAATAGTAATGATGAATTCATGCATCGACCAACTTTCAATTTAATACTTCCATTAAAACACAGAAAGCGGGTGCAAGATAGTCTAAAATCAGGTATAGTAAAATAGTTAAGCGGAGGAATTTTTTAATGAGGAAAATTAAGGTAATGACTGTTTTTGGAACGCGTCCAGAGGCAATCAAGATGGCACCACTTGTTTTGAAACTAAAAAAAGATGATCGTTTTGAAGAAGTAACGGTCGTTAGCGCACAACACCGCGAAATGTTGGACCAAGTGCTAGATATTTTTAAAATTAAACCAGATTATGACTTTAATATTATGCACCAAAATCAAACTCTAGAAGAAATTACTTCTAAAGTGATGATTGATTTATCTAAGGTGATCAAAGAAGAGAAACCAGATATTGTCTTGGTTCACGGTGATACGACGACTAGTTTTGCGGCTTCTTTAGCTACTTTTTATCAGCAAACTACATTGGGACATGTGGAGGCAGGTCTGAGAACTTGGAATAAGTATTCACCATATCCTGAAGAAATGAATCGGCAGATGACTGATGATTTAGCCGATTTATATTTTGCACCGACCGAATTGAGTAAGGCTAATTTACTGAAGGAAAATCACCATTCTGATTTTATTTTCGTTACTGGAAATACGGCAATCGATGCTTTAGCACAGACTGTACAACAAGATTATCATCATGAGGTAATGGACGCAATTACTCCTGGTAATAAGGTGATTTTGGTTACTATGCACCGTCGAGAAAATCAAGGTGAGCCAATGCGCCGAGTATTTAAAGTAATGCGGCAAGTAATTGATTCGCATCCTGATGTAGAAATTATTTATCCAGTTCACTTATCTCCACGAGTACAAAAAGTGGCTAATGAAGTGCTTGGTGGTGATCCAAGGATTCATTTGATTGAGCCGCTTGATGTAGTAGATTTCCATAACTTAGCTAAACGTTCATACTTTATCATGACTGATTCAGGTGGCGTACAAGAAGAAGCTCCTAGTTTAGGTAAACCAGTTTTGGTTTTACGTGATACGACGGAACGTCCTGAAGGCGTAAAGGCCGGTACCTTGAAGTTAGTTGGAACTGAAGTCGACAAGGTGCGTGAAGAAATGCTAGCTTTGTTAGAAAACAAAAACGAATATGATCGGATGGCGAATGCCAAAAATCCATATGGAGATGGACATGCAGCTGATCGAATTATGGATGATATTTATTATTACTTTAATCAAGATAGTGAAAGTAAACCAAAAGATTTTGAGTAAAAAAATAAAGAGACAGTTTTAATTTTTGCTATCTCTTTTATTTTTTTGTTCTTGAATGCGCATTTTTGCACGTTCAATCATAGTATGTTCTTGCTTTTGAAAGACTGATCTAGTAGTTAAGTAATTGAATACACCGACTAAAATTTGGTCGATAATTTTGACTAGTAATGCGTTTAAATGCAGCCAGGATAAGCCGACTAACATAATTAATGTATCAGGGATTAAACTGATGACGCGATAAGTGAAAAAGACGATTAGTTTATGCCACGTGCTGTGTTCATGATCGACATTATTGATAAAAACAGCCTTTTGGTTAAACCAGAAAGATGCCAGGTTGGAGACGATGAAGGCGATGGTGTTAGAAATTACCATCACATTATGCCACCATGAGTGTAAGACCATGAAGACTAAGGTATTGATTAATGCAGCGACAAAGCCGAAAACCATGTAAACCCAAAGATTACGGTGTCGCTTGATTAATTTTTGACCTAGACGGCGTATTTGTGCCTGATCAACAGCTGTGACGTCTTTTTTGTTATTAGCCATTTAACTTATCGGCCATTTCCTTTGCAGCTTGATCGATTGCAGCGACTGCATCATCATCTGGCGCATTTTCAATTGTTACGGGTTTAGTAATTTCAGTTGCGCCGCAATCCTTGAATGCTTTTTCATAGTCAAAAACATTTTCACAAAAGTGTTCACCGTAGGTCTTATCGCCAGAACCCATCACAGCAAAATGTTTGCCTGTTAGATCCAAGTCTTTTAACTCCCCATAAAAGTCTGCCAATTCATCAGTCATTACGCCTTCACCATAGGTATAGGTGATAAAAATGCAAAGATCACTATCTAAGTAGTCATTGGCATCAGTGAAGCCGACATCACTTGTTTCAACGTCAAAGCCATAATCTTGAAGATCTTCTTCTAAAATATCAGCCATGTCTTCATCGTTACCAGTCATGCTGGCATAAACAATTCTTGCTTTCATGATTTTTCATACCTTTCACTGCATTATACGACACCTTATTATACATGAAACTATTGCAAAAACGTTTAGTTTTAGCAAACTTTAAAAATATTTCAGGTATTTCTAGAGTTTTGTTTTGATTCTACAAAAACCCGACCTTTTAAAAGTATTTTGGAAAACGGTATAATAGAAATATCTGAAACTAAATAAAAATTTATAAAGGAGAAATTATTTTGATTACAATTAAATCAATTCGTGAACTTAAAGGCATGCAAGCTTCAGGACATCTTCTTGCAACTATGTTTGAAGGCTTACGTGATGTGATTAAGCCAGGCATTTCTACCTGGGAAATTGAAGAGTTTTGTCAAGACTTCGTATCAAGTCGTGGCGGTCGCCTTTCAGAACAAGGTTTTGAAGGTTATAAGTATGGTACTTGTATTTCGGTTAACGATGAAATTGCCCACCAAACTCCAAGAAAAGATCGCATCTTAAAGGAAGGCGATATCGTTAAGGTTGATGTAACTTGCAACTTGAACGGTTATGAATCAGATTCATGTACTACTTATCCAGTTGGCGAAATTTCCGAAGCTGATAAGAAATTAATTGAAGTAACCAAAAAAGCAATGTATCTCGGAATTGACCAAGCTGTTTTAGGTAACAGAATTGGTGATATCGGTGCTGCTATCCAACATTATGTTGAAGATGAAAATCATTACGGTGATGTACGTGAATTAATTGGCCACGGTATTCAACCATCAATTCATGAAGATCCAGAAGTTCCTCACTGGGGCAAGGCAGGTCATGGTCTTCGCTTGCGTGAAGGCATGACTATTACTTGTGAACCTATGGTAGAAGCTGGTGGCGACTGGCACATCGACCAACGTACTGTTGACGATCCTAACGATGATTGGGTTTACTACGCAACTCCAGATGGTTCTAATGCTGCTCAATTTGAACACACCTTTGCAATTACAAAAGATGGTCCTAAGATCTTGACTCTGCAGCATCCTTACGATGGCTTAGAAAAGTACATCCCTCACTTTGATGAGATGGATGATTAGGATAATGGATGAAAAATGGTAAAAACCATTTTGGTTTAAAAATTGGGCAATTTATTTCTACATTACGAACCACCTTATCTCAAGGAGAGATATTTGCTAGTTCAATTATTATTGCCTACTACATTTTGTTTTCTATTTTTCCGATTATTATTATCATTGGTAACGTGTTACCGTTGTTTCACATTGATACTGCGCCTATTGCTGAATATTTGAACTTGGTTTTTCCAGACCAAGTGTCAAAATTCATTATGCCAATTATAAATTCTTTATTGAAAACTACATCAACAGGCTATATTTCTTTTGGTATTGTGTTTGCAGTTTGGTCATTATCAAATATGGTTAATGCAATTCGTCTTGGAGAAAATAGACTTTATGGGGTTCATCAAGTTGAATTAAAATTATCAATGCTTAATTTTCTTTGGACTAGAACTATTACTTTTGTTTTTACAGGATTGATGATTCTAGTATTTACAATTGCTACATTGGCCTTGGTTTTTGGGCAACAAGTACTCAACTTTTTAGGACCGATTTTTCAGCTACCACTTAATGAAATTAGCAAGATCTTTAGTTATCGCTATCCAGTATTAATATTGGTTATGATGCTAGCATTATGGTATTTGAACTATGTTTTGCCTAATATAAAACTCAAAAAGAGAGTAATTTGGCCAGGAGTTTTTGTAACTGTTGTAGGCTGGTTAGCCCTATCATTTCTTTTTAGTTTCTATTTACACCATTTCCCGATTACTTGGGAGAATTATGGCATTGTTGGTACGTTTATCATCTTTATGCTCTGGTTGAATATTGCAGCAGTATTATTTTTATTTGGCGTTGGTGTTAACGCTGCTATTGTGCGAAACCGTGTTGGACAAGTTGAATATTCTGCTGGTCGTATTGCCAGTTATATTCAAAAGAAAAGACGAAAAACTAAGTAGCTGGAAAATGCATATTTTGTTATGATGAACTTATAAAATTGAAATAGAAAGTGTGCTTTTATGAAAGTAAGAAAAGCCGTTATCCCATCAGCTGGTTTGGGTACTAGATTTTTACCTGCAACTAAGGCTTTACCTAAGGAAATGTTACCTATCGTTGATAAACCAACAATTCAGTTTATCGTTGAAGAGGCTAAAAAGTCAGGAATCGAAGATATTTTAATTGTAATTGGCAAGAACAAACGCCCAATTGAAGATCACTTTGATTCTAATCCAGAACTAGAACAAGATTTGGAAGAAAAGGGTAAAAAAGAATTGCTTCGCCTAACCGAAGGAATTACTGATTTAGGCGTTAACTTGTATTACACTCGTCAACCGCATCCAGCAGGTTTAGGAGACGCCATCTTCCGTGCTCGCAGTTTTGTTGGGGATGAACCATTTGTAGTTATGTTGGGCGACGATTTAATGGAAGATAAGGTGCCATTGACCAAGCAATTGATCGATCGCTATAACAAGACGCATGCTTCTACAATTGCAGTTATGCCTGTGCCACATGAAGAAGTTTCTAAGTATGGTGTCATCGAACCGGAAAATGAGATCATGCCAGGACTGATCAATGTTAAGTCATTCGTTGAAAAGCCTGATATTGATAAAGCACCTAGTGATTATGCCATTATTGGTCGTTACTTATTAACACCTGAAATTTTTGATATTTTGGCTAACCAAAAACCAGGTCGTGGCGGTGAAATTCAATTGACTGATGCGATTGATACAATGAACAAGACTCAACGTGTCTTTGCTCATGTCTTTAAAGGCGAACGTCATGATGTTGGTAACAAAGAAGGCTACCTTGAAACTTCAATTGAATATGGTTTGAAGCACCCAGAAATTAAGGAACAATTGCGGGCATATATCATGCAATTGAGCAAGAAGTTTGAAGCCGAAGGTAAGCAAAATAAAAAATAAGCTTAATTATTAGGGAGACTACGCTGCGGCGTAGTCTTTTTATGTTTTTCTTAATATTTTTTTGCTATTATCATATTTGTTAAAAAATACACATTATGGAGAGAAAATATATGAAGGACATTTATATTGTTGCAGCTAAAAGAACACCTTTTGGCAAGTACCGAGGATTTTTTAAGGATGCTTCTGCAATTGATTTGGGTGTAATGGCCTTGAAAGGAACAATGAAGGCGGGCAATATTAAGCCAGCTGATGTTCAAGCACTGTTTATGGGGAATGTTTTGGATACCGGCTTAGGTGAGAATATGGCTCGCCAAGTTGCCTTACATTCAGGGATGAGTGAAGCTTCTGCAGCCGTTACAATTAATGAAGTCTGCGGCTCAAGTCTGAAAGCTTTACGTCTAGCTCAAGGACAGATGGAACTAGGCGATTTGGATCTAGTAGCTGTCGGCGGTAGTGAGAGCATGACTAATGCGCCTTATTTTGTTAAAAAAGAAAACAAAAATGATCCAGCAGATCACCTAGTAAGTACTATGCTTAACGATGGTTTGATGGATGCTTTTTCTGGCAAGCATATGGGAATTACTGCCGAAAACGTAGCAGAAAAATATCATGTTAGTCGTCAGGATATGGATGAATTTGCATTGCAGTCGCATAAAAAGGCAGCTGCAGCAGTTAAATCCGGATTTTTTGATAATGAGATCCTGGATGTGGAGATTGATGGTCAAAGTTTAGATCATGATGAACCAATTCGTCCGGATACAACGCTTGAGGCATTGAGTAACTTAAAGCCTGTTTTTAAGGCGGATGGTGAAGTGACTGCCGGAAACTCGTCTCCTTTGACTGATGGTGCAAGTATGTTAGTTCTGGCAACTAAGGAGAAAATGAAAGAGTTAGGCTTAACGCCAATTGCCAAGTTAGGTGAATTTGCGGAAGCTGGCTTTGATCCTGCACTGATGGGTTATACTCCATATTATGCGGTTAAAAAACTGCTTAAGAAGACGGGACGTAATTTTGATGACTATGATATTATCGAATTAAATGAAGCTTTTGCGGCCCAAAGCGTAGCGGTAGCTCGCGACTTACAAATTCCAACTGATAAATTGAATATTATGGGTGGCGCAATCGCGTTAGGTCATCCTTTAGGTGCAACGGGTACACGCTTAGTTGTTAGTGCAATTAGTGGATTAAAGAAGAGAAAAGGCAGACGTGCCCTGGTTACTTTGTGTATCGGTGGCGGTCAGGCGATTGCTTATGAAATTGAGAATGCAGAATGAAATTTTATCAATTAGAGCCTGAAGCTAGACGTAAGTTATTACAGGACGAAGGTATTGCATTAGGGCAAATCGATGATACGGTTTTGAGACGTCTAGATGAATTGAGTGAAAATGTTGTAGGGCAGCTGCGTTTGCCTTTAGGCGTAGTACAAAACTTAATAGTCAATGGACAAAAATACTGGGTGCCAATGGCTGTTGAAGAACCCTCAGTAGTTGCTGCCGCCAATCATGGAGCTAGTATCTTTGCTAGAAATGGTGGTGTGACAGCTAGCAGCGACCGACAAGGGATTTATGGTCAAATCGTTTTGAAGGTCAACAATTCTTTTTCATTAATTGAATTAGAAAAAGAATTTCCGCACTTAGTCGAATTAGCTAATCAAAAGTTTTCCAGCTTAGTCCGTCATGGTGGTGGTACTAGAAAAATAACTGCTGTGCAGAAAGAGGATTTGCTTTACTTAAAAGTATTGGTTGATCCAGCTGAGGCGATGGGCGCGAATAAAACCAACTCGATTTTGGAATTTTTAGCGGCTAAATTAGAAAATTATGCTGGTGTTGATGAAAAATTATTTGCGATTTTATCAAATTATCCTAGCCAATTGGCCACGGCTAAAGTGAAGATTGATCCACAAACGATTGGTGGGATGCAAGTTGCACGGCGTGTTGCTCTACTGGGGAAAATAGGGCTTGATGATCCTTATCGCGCAGTTACCAATAATAAAGGAATTATGAATGGTGCCGACGCCGTATTGATTGCGACAGGCAATGATTATCGGGCAATTGAAGCAGCCACTGCAGTTTTAGCCAATCATGATGGCCAATATCGCAGTTTATCAAAGTGGACGATGCAGGGTAGTTATTTAGTTGGCGAATTGACTTTGCCAATGGCGATTGGAGTAGTTGGTGGCTCAATTAAGGCCCGTCATGATGTCCAACAAAGTTTTGCTATTTTAGGACAAAAAATCACGAGTAAAACTCTAGCTGAGATTATTGTTAGCGTGGCTTTAGCCAACAACCTAGCCGCTTTACTGGCAATTTCTACTGTCGGCATTCAAGCAGGGCATATGAAGTTGCAGGCTAGAAACGTAGTCACTGAATTAACCGATGACGAACATGAGCGCAAGCAGCTACTAGCTGCGATGATTAGTGAAAAAAATTATTCTGAAAGTCATGCTAAGGAGCTTTTAGCAAAAATAAGAAAGGAAAAATAATGCAAGTAGGTATTGATCAAATTGGACTTTTTACGCCAGACAAGTACGTTGATATGGTCGATTTGGCGAACGCAAGAAAGCAAGATCCAAATAAGTTTTTAGTTGGCATTGGTCAAAGAGAGATGAGTGTTGCGGATATTACGCAAGATGCAGTTTCAATGGGAATTAATGCGACTTTAAAGTTTATTGACAAGATTGATAAGAACAAAGTTGGTCTATTAATTTTTGGGACTGAAAGCAGTATTGATCAATCAAAGTCAGCTTCTTTATTTGTAAAAACAGCCTTAAAGTTGAAGCCAGAAGTAAGAACTTTTGAAGTAAAGGAAGCTTGCTTTGGTTTAACGGCAGCCTTAATGATGGCACGTGATTTTGTTCGGGTACATCCTGAACAAACCGCAATTGTCATCGGTAGTGATATTGCTCGCTATGGTGTTAATACTGCTGGTGAGGTAACACAAGGAGCCGGTAGCGTGGCAATGCTCATCAAAGCTGACCCAAGCATTTTAGCCCTAAATAATGGTCATTCAGCTTACAGCGAAGATATTAACGACTTCTGGAGACCAAATTATTCTCGCACCGCTTTAGTTGACGGCAAGTATTCGACTCAAGTTTACTTGGATTTCTTCAAGAAGACCTTTACTGATTATAAGAAGCAAAAAGGATTGAAGACTAGTGATTTTGATGCAATTACTTATCATTTACCTTTTACTAAGATGGGCTTAAAAGCTAATAATATTGCTATTGAGGGGCAAGATCAAGCAACAATGATCAAGTTGGAGCGTAGTTTTGCGGCTGCTAAACAATTATCAAGCCGAGTAGGTAATATCTACACCGCTTCACTTTATATGAGTTTACTTAGTTTGCTAGAGAATGGTGAATTACCCGCTGGCTCATTAATTGGCCTGTTTTCATATGGTTCAGGTGCAATGGCTGAGTTTTATAGTGGCAAGTTGGTTGAAGGATATGAAAAACAAATTGATCCTACAGCTGATCAAGCAATGCTTGATCGGCGGAAGAAGCTGACAGTTAAGCAATATGAAGACGTCTTCAATACGGCTTTGTTAGATCCTGAGGATGGTTTAGAATTAACTAGCGACGATGAAGTAGGTACTTGGTATTTTGCTGGTACTAAGGATCATATTCGTCAATACCGCGTAAAAGAATAAGAAAAAGAGCACATTTGTGCTCTTTTTTTACATTAAAATTGCTTGTCCAGTATCTTCGCGAATCTGTAGGCCGAAAATGGAATATTCTTTTTGGTCAATGACCATTAACAAGGGGATGCCGCGACCACGCATGCGGCCAACTAATTTAATCAATTTTTGTTTGGTCATTGCTGTTTGCCCGGGTAGCAGCAGACATTTTCCTTCGGCAATAGTGAGTTTTCCCCACTTAAGTAGTTTGTCATCATGCTTTAGATAAAATTTAGTATTCAGGTTCAGGTCATCGATTAATTGAAGTAAGTCTGTTAAGCGCATTTTTCAGTATAATTAAGTCATAAGGATTGTAAATTTTCAGCAATTTAATTATAAAATGAAAAGTGAAATAATTGAATTTGGAAGTGTTAAAAGATGAAAAAGAAACTATTATTGTCTTCCGCATTAATTGCTGGAGCTGGCTTGTTTGCGGCAAGCGAGTACTTTTTCAAGATGGCGATGACACCGTTTAATAAAAAAGCTGACTCCAAAGAATTATCAGGCAAGGATCCACTTTATCGTGATAAGGTTTGGTTTAGAGATTTTTCTAAGAAAAAATGGACTTTAAAAACTGATAGCGGCATAACTTTGTTCGCCCAGTACCTTGATCAACATGCCAAAAAAACCGCAATTTTATTACATGGCTTTATGAGTGATGGAGATAGTATGGCTGGTTTTGCCAAAATGTTTTATGATTTTGGTTATAATGTTCTCGTTCCAGACGCACGTGCCCAAGGGCGCAGCGAAGGTAAGTATATCGGCTATGGCTGGGTTGAAAAAGATGATATTTTGCGTTGGATCTATCAAGTAATTGATCAAACTGGTACAAATGCCAAAATTGTAATTATGGGTCAAAGCATGGGTGGTGCAACGGCAATGATGGTAAGCGGTATGCTTTTGCCACCACAAGTGAAAGCTTTTATTGAAGATTGTGGTTATTCAACCGTGAAAGGTGAAATTAACTATCAAGCTCAAAATTTATTTCATATGAAGGCTTTTCCACGGTTTCCAATAGTTGATTTGGTTAGTGGAATTAATAGAGTGAAAAATGGCTTTTATTTAAAAGATGCTTCTGCGGTTGCTCAGTTAAATAAAAATACGCGACCATTTTTATTTATTCATGGCGGCAAGGATCACTTTGTGCCAACTAAGATGGTCTGGCAAAATTATGCGGCAACAGCTGCTCCAAAGCAAATTTGGCTTGCGTCACTTGCAGGGCATGCTTTGTCTTATCCAATGTATCCAAAGCAATATCGACAACAAGTAGAAAGATTTTTGCAAAAATATGTGGGTTAGTTCTTGTAAACGGTTTCACAACTAGATATAATGAATAGTGTGGAAGAGGTAGAAATAAAAGTTAACAACTATAAAAAAATATAAGTAAGTTTTTATCTCCAGAATTGTATTATTATTGGAAACTTGAAAGATTCTCTATACGTAGAGGTGTCAGCCATAAATAGCTTAATTAAAAATTATTTGATTAATTATCATTGGCTGTTCGCAAAAACTCCAATTTATTAAAAGTTACATTTTATGTAAAGACCCGAACAAGTGAATGTTAATATTGGTTGCGATAATGCCATTGTTTAAATACATACCAAACAACTAAAAATCGTGACTATCAATTGATGAGCTACCTCATCCACTTGAAACTGCGGCTACTAAGGGACAGGATTGTCCAGTAGCCGCTTTTTTATATACAAAAACAACCTAGCCCAAGACTAGGTTGTTGGATTTATCTATCTTTTCTGAGCACCAACTTAGCAATTGCCTCACAGCGTGGGGTTTGTGGTAACATGTCTACATTTTGGATGACCCGAACATCATATGCCTCGCTAAGTAAAACTAAGTCTTGAGCTAAGGTTGAGGGATTACATGAGATGTAGACAAAAGTTTCAGGTTTAACCCGCAAGAGGGTTTTGATCAAGCTTTTAGCTAAGCCCGTTCTTGGTGGGTCTACGATTAAAGCATTGATTGCAACACCACTATTTTGTAATTCTGGCAAAATCTTTTCAACACTGCCTTGAATATAATCAGCATTTTTGATGTGGTTAAGCTCGACATTATGTTGTGCGTCTTTGACTGCCTCTGGAATGGTTTCGATTCCAACAACTTGCTTAACGCGGTCAGCTGCCAAAATACCTAAGGTACCAACACCACTATAGGCATCAATCAAGGTTTGATCGGGGGTTAGGTCTAAGTATTTCAATGCTTCTGAGTAAAGATTGATGGTTTGAACTGGGTTCAATTGGAAGAAGGCACGTGGTGATAAGGCGAATTTTTTACCTAAGATTTCTTCGGTGATTTGATTCTTGCCCAAAAGCTTTTCGGTTTTATTTCCCCAAACTTGTGGATTCTGCCATTCGGTTTCATTCTGATAGACAGAAACTACATGATCAAGTTTCATAATTTCTTTAGCAAGAGGGATTAAGTTCTTAATCTTGTGGCCGATCGTGATCAAGGTTACCTGGATTTCCTTAGTTGCTTCTGATTGACGGACAACTACGGTCTTAATGCCAGGTAAATGACGACGATAGTTGGCAACAGGAACATGCAATTTTTCAATTAAAACCTTGATTTTACGTTCCGTTTTTTGTGTATCTTCACTTTGAGTTGGCATCTTTGGTAAGTCAATCAAGCGGTGAGAATTTGGAGCAAAAAGTCCAAGCTTAAGTTGACCATGATCTTTTTCAATTTGATATTGAGCCTTGTTGCGATAATGCCATGGGTCAGGAGCAGCGATAGTATTTTTAACTTTATACTTATTGTAATTACGAGGATGGTACTTGCGTAATGATTCAAGCATATTGTTCTTTTTGAATTCAAGTTGTTTGTCGTAAGACAAGTGTACTAATTCTAAGCCACCAATCTCGGGATCAACACCTTCAGGGAAGTCTACGCGATCTGGACTTTTTTCTTTAATTCTAACCAGTTCGCCTTGGATGTAGTGTGGATATGATTTAACAATCTTGGCAACTACTACTTCGTCTGGCAAGGCACCAGGAATGAAGATAATCTTTTTCTTGTAGTAACCAATTCCTTCACCATTAATTCCTAAACTTTTAATAGTGATGATGACGTCTTTTTCATGTTTTGGTTTATTATGGGTAAATTTTCTGTTCATCGTTAATTCTTTCTACTAAAAACTAAATTGTGTTCAATTAATTGTACTACCTGGAAAAAGTTCTTAGCAAGCTTTAGCAAAATTTGCTAGCATGGATGTAGAAAAATATGCGAGGTGAAACAAGTTGATCATAACCAAAGTAAGTGCACAAAAACGACCAGGTCGCTATAATGTTTTTATTGATGGAAAATATGCTTTTTCTGCCGGAGAGAAAACGTTGGCAGAATTTGTGCTGCTTAAGGGTAAAGAATTAAATGATGAGCAGGTTGAAAAGATTAGGCAATTTGATGCTGATGCTAAGGCTAGTGATTTAGCGGCTCATTTTTTGAGTTACGAGCCTCGGACCATCTTTGAGGTGCTGCAATATTTAAAAAAACACGAAATCTCTGATGAAGCAGCCAATAGTGCTGTTAGTCAATTGAATGAATTAGGCTATCTTGATGATCGTCAATATGCCAAGCTGTTTATCAAAAATGATTTGCGTGTTGGCTCTGATGGCCCTAAAAGTTTATTACGAAAGTTGACGCAAAAAGGCGTTGATCCTGAAATTAGTCAGGATAAGTTAGATGAAATTGATGAAGAAGATTGGCTCGAAGTGGGCCAACGCGTGATTAAGTCGATGAGCCATCAAGTTGGCAAGATTTCACAGCGTGAATTAGAGCGTAAGATGCGTACTAAATTATTAACGCATGGCTTTGATAGCGGGATTAGTAACGTTATTATTGATGCAATGGATCTTAAAGAAGATGGGAATGCACAAACAGAAGCTTTGAAGAAACAAGGAATTAAGGCTTACAAACGTTTTAGAAATCTTCCAGAAATTGAACGCAATTTTAAAATAAAAAAATATTTGTTTAGTCACGGTTTTTCATCAGGTGAGATTGATGCCTTTTTAAACGGTGAAATAATTGATTTAGACGAATTAGTAGAATATTAGGAGAAAAAATGAAGAAAAATATTGAATCAAGATTATTTATTGGTCGTCCATTTCCAGCTGGTTTGATGAATGCTCAAAAGAGCTTTATGGAAGCTAATCAGCAAATGGAAAATGATGAAACTTTTCAAAAATTTTTAGCTGATCATAATTTAGAAAATAAGCGTTCTGTCCTAGTGGTATCAGGTGAGGACAGCTTTATGTATTGGTATGGCGTTTTAGCAGATGTAGCAAAAGATGAAGTGCCAACGGGTTTAATGAAGTTTGAATTACCAGCTGCAGAGGTAGCGGAGGAAGTAGAAGAGAATCAAACTTTAGTCTTTTTCAACTTACCGTTGACTAGTACCGTGCCAAATTTTGCCAAAAAAGTAGTTGCTAGCGGAATTGAAGTACATGAAAATTTGGGTGACAGTGACACGCCATATATTACTTGGGATCTTGACATGGATACAAAAAAACTGGCCCAAGTAATGTACTTGAAGGCCAGCAAGTAATTAATGCTGCTCAGGGTCGATTGACAGGTTATCGTATTCAACATAAGCGCCAAGACAAGTTGAAACAAACATGATTAACAAAACAAAGCCGATGGAGCTACCTACGATTTGATCAAGTGTTAAAAGAGCACGTATTATGTAGGTAGCAGCAAAGCAAAGAACAAAGTCTAAGATAATATTAGCTGCTAAAAGCCAGTAGCGTCGTCTGATACTGAAGAAACGTAAAAGCTGCTTCAGTAAGCCATCGTTGGTTTGAACAGCTAATAAATCAACAGGCCGTTGAATAGTAGCCTTGACAGCAAACATAATGATTGCGCCAACTAATGAGCCGATTAATGTGCGATAAAGTTCAGCTGAATGTAAAACTAATGCATTATAGCCGATTCCAATAATAGCTAAGCTACAGATATAGGGAATTAGCAAAAGAAATGTAAAAACGAGTAAGACATGACTTTTTTTCATGACGAACCTCCTAGTCTTATGTGCTATTTTAACATAATTGTTATTGGCTCTATGCTATAATAGCTATATTTAGATAACTTTTTTAAGAAAGAGAGTACGAAAATGAATAGTGATCCTGGAGCGGGAACTCTGTTTGGTCGCTTAAAAAATAGATTATCCGGCGATAAAAAAGTGGGGACTAAAGATCATTTAGAAAAAGAAATTGTTACTTTACATGAAAGTCATAAAATTGATGATACAGAATTTTCAATGCTAGAAGGTATTTTGGACTTTCAGGGTAAGACAGCCCGTGAAGTAATGGTACCTAGAACGGATGCTTTCATGGTTGATCGAGAAGTCAGTTTTCAAGACAATCTAGATGAAATCCTTCGTGAGCCATATTCTAGAATTCCCGTTTATCAACGTGATAAGGATAAGATTGTAGGGATTATTCATATCAGAACGGTTTTACGAAAGGCTAAACAAAAGGGTTTTGATAATCTTGACTATAAAGATGTCATGACTGAGCCGCTGTTTGCACCAGAAACTGCCGAGCTGGGCGATTTGTTGATGGAAATGCAGCAAACGCAACGACAATTAGCAATTTTGACAGATGAATATGGCGGTGTAACTGGTTTAGCTACAATTGAAGATTTGGTTGAAGAGATTGTGGGCGATATTGATGATGAAGTTGATCACACTGAGATTCTTTTTAATCAAATAGCTCCAAATAAGTACATTATTTACGGTAAGATGCCATTAGATGATTTTAATGAGCAATTTGGTACTAATCTTCAAATGGAAGATGTTGATACGATAGCAGGCTATGTGATCAATACTTTAAAAGTGATTCCAGCTAAGGAAGAAAAGTTAACAGTTGATATTGGTGATGGGATGACTTTGACCACTAGAAGGATGAAGGGGTCACGCTTGTTGACGGTATTATTAACGATTGATGAATCAAAAAAGGAAGAAGATAGCGAGGACTAATGGACAAAGAGTTAGCAGATAAAGTAAAAAAGAGAAGAACATTTGCAATTATTTCTCACCCCGATGCAGGTAAGACAACGATTACTGAACAAATGCTTTTGTTTGGTGGGGTAATTCGTAAAGCAGGTACGGTTAAGGCACGTAAAACTGGCAATTTTGCTACTAGTGACTGGATGGAAATCGAAAAGAAGCGTGGGATTTCTGTTACTAGTTCGGTTATGCAGTTTGAATATCAAGGCAAACGTATCAATATTTTGGATACGCCAGGACACCAGGACTTCTCAGAAGATACTTACCGTACATTAATGGCCGTTGACTCAGCTGTCATGGTAATTGACTCTGCTAAAGGTATCGAGCCACAGACAAAGAAGTTGTTTAAGGTTGTTAAGCAACGTGGTATTCCAATTTTCACGTTTATGAACAAGCTTGATCGTGATGGACGTCCACCATTAGATTTAATTGCGGAATTGGAAGATTTGCTTGGTATCGAGGGTGTAGCAATGGACTGGCCAATTGGTTCAGGTCAAACTTTAAAGGGTCTATATGACATCGCTAATAATCGTGTTGAGCTTTACCGCAAAAATGATCAAGATCGCTTTTTACCATTAGATCAAGATGGTAAGTTGCCTGATAGTGAGCCACTTAGTCAAGATCCTCAATTCCAGGATACTCTGGATGAAATTGATTTGATTAAAGAAGCTGGGAACAAGTTTGACCGCGAGAAGATTGCTATGGGTGATCAAACTCCTGTCTTCTTTGGCTCAGCTTTGACCAATTTTGGGGTTGAGACATTCTTGAACAGCTTTGTTGATTTGGCTCCAGCACCAGAGAGTCACACAGTCAATGGGGATGAGGAGCTAAGTCCAGAAAATCCAGAATTTTCAGGCTTTGTCTTCAAGATTCAGGCTAATATGAATCCTCATCACCGTGACCGAATCGCCTTTGTTAGAGTCGGTTCTGGTGAATTCAAGAAAGGCTTGGATGTAACTTTAGCTAGAACTGATAAGCCAATTCGTTTAAATAATGCGACTGAATTCATGTCAAGCGAGCGAGTACAAGTTTCTGATGCGGTAGCTGGCGATATAGTTGGCTTATACGATACTGGTAATTTTCAAATTGGTGACAGTATTTATGCTGGTAAGCGCAAGATTGTTTATCCACCATTACCAGAATTTACACCTGAATTATTTATGCGAGTAACTGCTAAGAATGTGATGAAGCAAAAATCATTCCATAAGGGTATGAACCAGCTAGTCCAAGAAGGTGCAATTCAGCTTTACCGCAATTATCAAACGGATGAGTATATTCTTGGTGCTGTTGGTCAATTGCAGTTTGAAGTGTTCCAATTCAGAATGAAGAATGAATATAATTCTGAAGTTGAAATGAACAGTATTGGTCATCGTGTTGCGCGCTGGATTGATCCGGAACAGCTTGACCCACGCATGTCTAATACTCGTAACTTATTAGTTAAGGACCGTTATGGTAATCCATTATTCTTATTTGAAAATGAATTTGCGGAACGTTTCTTCCATGACAAGTATCCAGATGTTGAATTAACAGAAAAACTTTAGGCAAAATAAAAGCTATGGGAATTAATGCGGCACTAAAAAAAGCACGTCAATCGCGGGGACTGACACAAGAACAATTTGTAGCAGGAATTTTATCACCAGCTCATTATTCTAAAATTGAGCGTGGCTTGCATGACATATCAGCTAAGGACTTAATGGCAATTTTGCAGAAAAATAAAATTTCATTTGCTGAATTCTTTAAGCAAAATATGATCTCACAAGCTGACGATGAAAACAGTTTAGGTGATCAATTACAGATTGCTTATTATAATCAAGATCTTAACCAAGTTAGAAAATTGGTAACAAAAATTCAACAACTGCCGCATCATGATCTTCTAAAAATCAAAGCTAAGTTGATTTTTACCTTACTTGAAGGAAAACGTAAATTTGATGTCAAAGATAAAAATATAATATTGCAGCGTTTATTTGCAGGCGATAATTGGCTTCAAGATGAATTTAGTTTAGATTTGTTAGCAAATTTTGGTGCTTCTATCTTTACTCATGATGATTTTACTTTTTTCTTTCAAAAAATTTTCACTACTTATAATGATAAAATGTCTGAGCAGACAGAAAAAATGCAAACAACAATTGCCACTATTTGTGTGAATTATTTATATACTTGTGCTGAAAATAAATTTGTAAAAGATAATAAAGAGCCTATTTATTTACTTGGGCAATTAAGTCAAACGCCATCTTTAGTCTTATATAAAATCATTGGTCATTTTTATCAATGCTATTTTGCTGGAGATACAGAGCAGGTATTAGCTATTAAGAAATTGATCAAGGCAAGTAATTTAGAAAATATTCTGTCTATTCTTCCAGAATAATTTGCATATATGCAGATTGAAGATCATTTTTGCAGAAAGCTATTTTTATCGTGAACTAAAGCAGATAATGAATCCAACTTAATTGAAAGGGAGATTCATTTATGAAAAAGTTTATTGACCTCAAATGGTTTTCGCTCAGTATTATTCTGTCATGTTTAAGCGGATTATCTTTGCCTTTTAGCACATGGTCATACTCCGAAATTTTTGCGTTAATTACAGGTAAAAGTATTCCAAATACGGTGAGAATGATTATCGTAATTACAGTATTGCAAATCTTACTTGTAATTGTAGAATACTTAAATAATCGAGTAATTAATCGTAATGTAGCACTATTTAATCAAGAAGTTCGTGAGTATCTGATGCAGACGGATTTTGTAAAAACAGGAGAAAAAGAAATTTCTAATCGAATTTCTTTCATTAATAATGATCTTAACCTGATTGAAGAAAAGTACTTTAGACAGTTATTTTCACTAGTATCTACTGTGGTTAAAATTGTTGGTATCGTTACTGTTGCGCTGATAAATAGTGTAGTCCTGACATTAGTCTTTGTTGCTTTTGCCAGTCTTTCAAGCCTTATTCCTAGTTTGTTTAGCAAGAAAACAGCCAAGCAGTCATCCAATTGGAGTAAATCAACAGGTAGTTATGTAACGTTTATGTCGGATTTACTCAAAAATATCAATACGGTTTTAAATTACAATGTATTATCTCTATTTGTAAAGAAGGGTAGTAAAGTAATTAAAAATTCTGTTGAGAATAAACGTGAACGTGACGATACAATTGCTAAAAGTGATTTTTACGTTGATTTATTAGCTTACTCACTAGACTTCTTACCAATTGGAATCGGCATTATTATGGTAATTCAAGGACACATTGCTTTGGCTTCTTTTGTGGCCGTGCAATACTCTAGTGCTTGGATTGTAAATAGTTTCTTTAGTATTAATAGTATTCGTAATCAGATTGCTGCTACTAAACCAATGACCGCTAAGTTGTTATCTTTCAAGCCTTTAACGACTAAGCAAGATGAAGCTCCAGTCAAATTTAAGCAATTAAATATGGACAATGTAACTTTCGGCTATCAAGCTGATAGTCCAGTGCTTAATAATGTGAGTTTATGTGTTAATAAAGGAGATAAAATTCTGTTAACTGGAAAGTCTGGTGAAGGTAAATCTACTTTACTTAAGGTGTTAATGGGTAAATTATCTCCGCAGAAGGGAAGAGTTTTGGTTAATGATCAGGCTGTTGAAACGCAAATTTTTAGTGAAGTTCAACAATCTTCGCAAATTTTTAATGAGACTTTACGCTTTAATTTAACTCTTGGTAAACAATTTGATCAAAAGCAAATCGTGGCTGCGGCTCAACAAGCAGGATTAACTAATTACCTTCAAAAACATGGCTTAGATACCGTAATTGAAGAAAATGGGCATAATCTTTCAGGTGGGGAAAGAAAGAGAATTGAATTAGCGCGTGCTTTTCTCTTCCAAAGAGAAATTTTAGTAGTTGATGAAGGAACTGCTTCACTTGATCCGCAAACTGCTGAGCAAATTCATAATGTCTTTTTGAATTCACCATTAACAGTAATTGAAATTGACCACCATATTTCATCAACGACGATGAAGAAATTTACGCATCATTTTGACTTAGAAAATGGAAAATTGGTAAATATTTTTTAACGTAAATTGCAATAATAAATTGAACATTTAGGTTATCCTTCTGCACGTTTATTTTATACAATTAAAATTTTTGTTGGAATATCTAATAGAGAGTTAGTAGGATTAATTCCAGGAACTTCAAATGTGGGTCATTATGTAAGTAATAGTTTAGAGTTTGAGAAATATAGAATTTACATAGTAAAAGAACGTGAAATAGCACTAAGTACTTATAGTTCTATTCATAATTCACTGCAAGTACTTGAAAGTGGGCATGTTTTAGGATGTTATAATTATATTAGTACTTTATTTGATTGTAGTTTTGTTTTTAAAGACTATGATGATTATAATACTGTTACATTTACAAATATTTCAAAATTAGCTAATATTTATGATAAATTTGGGTTCGTAATAGATAAATTTAAGCATCGCTCTAGTGGTAGATACTATGGGATGCTTTCAAATTGGAATTTAAATCGTAATAACTATAAGTTTAATGAAATTTCTAATTTTGATATAGCTAGAATTTCAAAATTAACAGATGAAAATGTTCAAAGTGTAATTCCTATTTCTTATACGAATCATAAAGATTCAAAGAATTATTTAACCGATGAATTTATTCAAAAGGAATATCCATTTTTGCATCCCACTTTCGAATCTGTAATTACAGTTTTAGCATTAAACTTAAGTGTATGTAATACTCACAATTTGGAAATTTACCTTGAAAAAATAGGTGCTCTTGCACAGACTATATGTATGAATAATTCTAGTAATCATGTTGTAAATAGACCGGTTAAGCAAGTTATACCAAAAAATTGGGAAAAGATAGACAAATTTAAACGTAATAAAAATTTATTACCATTTTATGCAGTAATAACTACCGTAGTGTAAGATTTCTTAATTAGATTTTAGTAATACTCAAATCGGTAATAACGGACCGCAAGTAACTGTTATATCAAGTACTGCAATCCACTTTGCTTGAAATAGAAACTTTATTCAGTACGACTTCAGGCTATAATTACTGGAAAATAATCGAGTACTGTCCTCACTGCAATTTAGTGCGGCAAACAGAAGAAGAGAATCTTGTTAACTGGCTATTAGATTTAAAGGGCTTTGGTACAAGATATGCACGAAATACTGCTGCTAAGCTAAAGAAATGTTAGAGGCTTACCCTGTGGCTGCCAGTTATAGCGTAGAAATCTTGCAGGTAAATATTATGTAACAAGATTGATCAAGCTCAGTCAAAAAAGAGAAAGCTTGGAAAGCATACCTGTTTTTGCCCAAAACATGGCAGTCAGAGTCCTGGCTGAACTAGGCGATGTACGCGGATTTTCTAATCTAAATAAGATCAGTGTCTTTATTGGGATCGATCGTGAGCGGTATCAATCTGGAGAGATGAACTCTAAGTTTAAGCATTACTAAACATGGCAATACAATCGCGTGTAAGATACTTTACCGGCTAATTGGACAAATAAATCAAGCAATCATGCCAATGAACTGATTAAAAAGAGCTTCATCTACTTTACCAACCTTTTGGAAGATGAAGGCTTAATCAATGAAGGTGCTGTCTTTATCGATGGTACGAAAATCGAAGCTGATGCCAACCGCTATACTTTTGTTTGGCGCAAAGCGGTTGAAAAGTATCATGAAAAGCTGAAAGGTCAAGCAGTTGAGCTTTACGATGAATTGATTACTAAAGAAAAAGAAGTAGTCAAAAAAATGGAAAAAGAAAAGGTTCAAACTAGTCAAGGCTTGGAGAAATTGGCTCGAGAAACTGAAGCAGAAATTAACCAGCTGACTGAAGAATTTCTGCTAGGCGTAACAGCTACTCTAAGACCGATCATGACGCTACCTTTATGCATATGAAGGAAGACCACATGAAAAACGGTCAGTTGAAGCCAGGCTACAATATTCAAGCAGCGACTACTGATCAATATGTAGTAGATTATGCCATTTTTCCTAACCCAACAGATTTTAAAACCTTAGAGCCAGTTTTCGGGCATTTGAAGAACGTATTTGGCATGCGCAGAACGCATCTGCGAGGCAAAAAGAGGTCGAAACCGATATTGGCCTTTATGATGGTTTTGAACAAATATGGGCAAAGAAGATGGATGAAGGACCATCTTTTATTGTTAAAAATTTAAAGAGACCGAAAAAACGATCAAGATTCTTGAAAAAGAAAATCTTGATCGTTTTCATTCATCTGGAAGTTATTTTTTCCAGACACTTTTGATACAACAATATTTGGATTACTTGTCAACGTGAATTTCGATTACATGACGACTCTTGTCTACAGTCAAAGTGTATGAAGAATCATAGTTTTTAATTAAACGCTTGATTACAAATTCAATTTCATCTTCACGAACACGGCGGTCATGGTTTTCAAGTGCGATACCGATAGCATCTTTACTTTCAGTATAGATAACTGAAGTATTACCAAGAGAATAAACTTTAACAAAGTTAGCATCGGTAGTATTGAGCTGACTGTGAACCAAATTAGAGTAGTTGTTGGTTACATCAATTAAATGCATGGAATTCACCTGTTTCTGTTAGCTTTACTTGTTCTAATTTAGTATACCTCAAATTGAGGAGTATATTTTTATTTTTAAGAAAAAAGATTTCTAATATTGCTTCGAAATCTTTTGGTATAACTTGGACTTTGTCTTTTATTAAATCCTATTCATTATTTGCTTCATCACTGATTACAATTTTACCATCAACAACATCGGCTTTTAAATTCTTAGCCTGTGCATGATCAAGTTTGAAATCAGCCACATTATCTTCAATCTCTTCTTGGATGGTACGACGAAGAGGACGAGCACCTAAGGCAGGATTAAAGCCATCTTCAACTAATTTATCTTTTGCAGCAGCAGTTACATCAATGTGTAGGCCTTGATCCTTAACCATATTGTTGGTATTTTGCAACATTAAGTCAACAATCTTAAGCAAGTCCGGCTTAGTCAATTCATTAAATTCGATTACATCATCAAGACGGTTCAAGAATTCTGGCTTAAAGAATTGGCTCATATTATTTCTAGCAGATTCATTAGCTTCATCTTCGTTTTCTGCTGTAAAGCCAACGCTAGCGTTCTTAATGCCTTGTCCTGCATTAGAAGTCATAATAATGATGGTATCCTTGAATGAAACTGTTCTACCTTGTGAGTCAGTTAAACGACCATCGTCAAGAATTTGCAAGAAGAGGTTCAAAACATCTGGGTGAGCTTTTTCAATTTCATCAAGCAAGATCAAACTATATGGGTTGTGTCTAACTTGTTCAGTTAATTGACCAGCTTCTTCGTAGCCTACGTAACCTGGAGCAGAACCAATTAATTTGGAAACTGAGTATTGTTCCATGTATTCAGACATATCGAAACGAATCATTGCATCTTCTGAGCCAAACATTTGCTTAGCCAGTTGCTTAGCTAACTCAGTTTTACCGACACCAGTTGGACCAACGAAGAGGAATGAACCAATTGGACGGCCTGACTTGTTGAAACCGATTCGGTTACGACGAATGGCACGAGCTACTTTTTCAACAGCCTTGTCTTGGCCGATAACGTGAGCCTTTAAATCAGCAGCTAGATTTTGCAGTTGGTTTTCTTCTTGCTTTTGAATATCACCAACAGGAATGCCTGTTTTTTCTTCTACGATCTTGTCCATGATCTTATCAGTAATAACAGGGGACTTGTCAGGATCTACCTTTTGATCTTTAACCTTTTCATATTTTTCAATTTGATCACGGTAGTAGGCTGCTTTTTCGTAATCTTCGTTTTTTAAGGCTTCTTCCTTCAATTGCTCTGCGGCATTAATTCTTTCTTGCATTTTATCCTTATCAATATAAGGAATGGTTAAGTTCATTCTAGAACCTGCTTCATCAAGAAGGTCAATAGCCTTGTCTGGTAAAAATCTATCTTGAATATAACGTGCTGAAAGTTTTGCGGCAGCTTCAATGGCTTTATCAGTGTAGTGAACATGGTGATAGTCTTCGTAGCGTTTTTGAATACCTTTTAAGATGCGAATTGTTTCGTCAATTGAAGGTTCTTTAACTTCAACTGGTTGAAAACGTCTAGCTAAAGCAGAGTCTTTTTCAATATCGCGGTATTCTTTGATGGTAGTAGCACCAACTAATTGCAATTCGCCACGAGCCAAAGCTGGCTTAATAATGTTACCGGCATCCATGCCACCTTCAGCATTACCGGCACCAACGATTTCGTGAATTTCATCAATAAAAAGAATGATATCGTCGTTTTGTTGTAATTCTTTAATTAATTGTTCCATTCTTTGTTCAAATTGACCACGAATACCGGTACCTTGAACAAGTGAAACAACATTTAATGAAATAATTCGTTTGTTCTGCAATTTTGCTGGTACTGATCCATCTACGATTTCTTGAGCTAAGCCTTCGACAACGGCAGTCTTACCAACACCTGCTTCACCGATTAAAACAGGGTTGTTCTTAGTTCTTCTATTTAAAATTTCGATAACCCGAGCAATCTCTTTATCACGACCGATTACTGGGTCAATTTTGCCTTTTTTAGCAAGGGCAGTTAAGTCTGTTCCGTATTGGTCAAGTAGGCTTCTGCCGTTTTGACCACCATTACCAGCGCCTCCCCCCATTTGCATTCTAGGGTCGTTATTTCTCATTTCATTATTATTGTTTGCGGCATTGTTGTTATTTCCGTTTAATGCGTTGAATAAATCATCAAAGTCGCCAAAAAATTCATTATTATTCATTTTTCCTTGATTTCCTTGTTGATTTTTTAATTCTTGATAACAGTGTTGACATAAATCTATTTCGCGGCTTTGGCCATTAACCTTAGTGAAAAGGTGAATAGAAGCGGGCCGCTCATGACAATTTTGGCAAAGCAAAATATAGTACCGCCTTTCTTTTCAACTGTACCAAAATTATATTATTAGCACTCTTGGTAGTCAAGTGCTAAGACTCAAACACTTATTTTTTGTAAGAAATGCTTTTGTTACCGCAAACAAAATATTAATATTTTTGAAAATTGAATATAAATAGTAGAATTAATAGTGGAAAAATTATAAAATTTTAAAAGAGTGGTGATATTTTTGGATTATCAGAAAATTCTAGATCAATTAGTCTCAGGTGAGATAAAAGAGTATAAAGTTGAGCCAAAAGATGCGTTTGATCTTCAAAAGACTATTAGAAATTATGGAAAAAGACAATATATTACCGGTAGGGCAGAAAGAGGCGGCGCGATTGTGTATACCGCTACGAATACCGATGAATAAATAATGTAAACTGTTACATTGCAGTTGTCTAATCTGTAAAAACATGATAATCTAATACTCGAATGGGTATTTATTACCAGTTTAATTTTTCAATTTAAAGGAGATATTTATAATGGAAAAACGCGATTTTCATATCATTGCAGAAACAGGTATTCATGCACGTCCAGCTACTCTTTTAGTACAAGCTGCTTCAAAGTTTGGCTCAGATGTTAACTTGGAATACAACGGTAAGTCAGTAAACTTGAAGTCAATCATGGGTGTTATGTCACTTGGTGTTGGTCAAAATGCTGATGTTACTATCACTGCTGAAGGTGATGACGAAAAGGACGCATTGGACGCAATTGCCGACACTATGAAAAAAGAAGGTTTAGCTGAATAATGACCAAGACTTTAAAAGGAATTGCTGCAAGTGATGGTATCGCTATTGCTCCAGCATATCTTCTTGTGGAGCCTGATCTTTCATTCTCTAAATCTTCAATTGCTGATGTTGAAGCTGAAGTAGCTCGTTACAACGATGCAATTAAGACTTCAACTGCTGAAGTTGAAAAGATTCATGATATTGCTAAAGAAAGCTTGGGCGATGAAGAAGCTCAAGTTTTTGAAGCACACTTAATGATTTTAAATGACCCAGAATTTACTGGTGCCATTGAGAATGAAATTAAGGATTCAAAGATCAACGCAGAAGCTGCTCTTGATGAGACTGCTAAGAAGTTTATTGCTATTTTTGAAGGGATGACAGATAATCCTTACATGCAAGAACGTGCTGCTGACGTACGTGATGTTTCAAAGCGTATTATGGCTCACCTTCTTGGTAAGGAATTACCAAATCCTGCTTCAATCGATCATGAAGTAATTGTTGTAGCTCACGACTTAACTCCAAGTGACACTGCTCAACTTAACAAAAAGTATGTTAAGGGTTTTGTTACTGATATTGGTGGTCGTACAGCACACTCAGCAATTATGGCTCGTTCACTTGAATTGCCAGCTGTTGTTGGTACTGACTCAATTACTAAGGATGTTAAGAACGGCGATATGTTAATTGCTGATGGTCTTGACGGGGATGCAATTATTGATCCAAGTGACGCTCAAGTAGCTGATTACAAGCAAAAGAGTGAAGCATTCCTTAAGCAAAAGGCAGAATGGGCTAAGCTTAAGAATGAACCATCAGTTACTGCAGATGGCAAGAAATTTATCATTGCTGCTAACATTGGTACACCTAATGATATGCCAGGTGTAAAGGATAATGGTGCGGAAGCCATTGGTTTGTACAGAACAGAGTTCTTGTACATGGACTCTAGTGACTTTCCAACTGAAGAAGCTCAATTTGATGCCTACAAGGAAGTTATTGAAGGTATGAATGGTAAACAAACCATTATCAGAACCTGTGATATCGGTGGTGACAAGCACCTTGATTACTGGGATCTTCCAGAAGAAATGAACCCATTCTTAGGTGTTCGTGCTATCCGTCTTTCTATGCAATACAAGGATATCTTTAGAACTCAATTAAGAGCTTTACTTCGTGCATCTGCATACGGTCCATTAGGAATTATGTTCCCAATGATCGGTACTTTAGCAGAATTACGTGAAGCTAAGCAAATTTTAGCTGAAGAAAAAGATAAGCTCGCTAAAGAAGGCGTTAAGATTGGTGATGACTTGCAAGTCGGTATGATGATTGAAGTACCTGCTGCAGCCGTTTTAGCTGATCAATTTGCAAAGGAAGTTGACTTCTTCTCAATTGGTACTAATGACTTAATTCAATATACTATGGCTGCTGACCGTGGTAATGATAATGTGTCATACTTGTACCAACCATATAACCCATCAGTACTTCGTTTGATTAAGCACACTATTGATGGTGCTCATGAAAACGGTATTTGGTGTGGTATGTGTGGTGAAGCTGCTGGTGATAACACTATGTTCCCAATCTTACTTTCAATGGGACTTGATGAATACTCAATGAGTGCAACTTCAATTTTGCGTATCAGAAGCTTAATGAAGAAATTGAACACTGCTGACATTAAGGAATTAGCTAACGAAGCTTGTTATGTATCAGAAACTGCTGAAGACAACGAAAAATTAGTTAATAATTTAATGAAAAAATTGAACAAGTAGTTTTAATTTGCAAAAAGAGACTGTGATGTCTCTTTTTTTATTTTTAATAATTTTAAACAAAACGAACGAAATCTTCACAAATAATTCACGTTTTATCTTTAGTATTAAGTATATAGCAGAGGTAAACGATAAATTAAGCACTTACGAAAAAGAAGCTTATATGGTATACTAGCTATGAGTAAAGAAACGTATACAAATATTTGTTCTGAGGAGCGTGATTTTTATGGTAGATTTATATGTCTCTCCTAGTTGTACTTCATGTCGCAAGGCAAGAGCGTGGCTTGAAAAACATAATATTCCATTCAAGGAAAGAAACATTTTTTCTGAACCATTGACTAAAAAAGAATTATTAAAGATCTTGCGGATGACTGAAAATGGTACTGAGGAAATCATTTCTACCCGCTCAAGAGCTTTTCAACAATTGCGAATCAATTTAGACGATTTATCAATTGATCAGTTACTTGATTTAGTAGAAAAGAATCCTAGCTTGTTAAGAAGACCAATCATTATGGATGATCGTCGACTTCAAGTTGGTTACAATGAAGATGAAATTCGTCGATTCTTGCCACGAAAAGTTCGTCGGTTGGAATTGGCTGAAGCACAAAAGATTGCAGATTTATAAAATGATTGAAAAGTGTTAGTTAAGGCTTTTGTTGAGACTAACACTTTTATTTTAAACGAAAAATACGCTACAATAGATATATTAATTCATGGAGGTGAGATCCTGTGCAGGTAGATCATATTGATAAGAATACTATCAGAGTTCGAATTGATAAAGCTGAATTGGCTCGTCGTGGGATGGGAATGCTTGATTTATTAGGTAATAGACAAAAGATTCAAGACTTCTTCTATAAAATTCTTGATGAGGTCGATGAAGACCATGAATTTGCCAATGGTGATCCAGTATCATTTCAAGTAATGCCTAATAATGGGGGATTAGATTTGATGATCACCAAAGTTAAGCCGGACGATGCACAGAATTTAAGGAAACTAATGGGTGATAGCTTTCCTAAGGATGAGCAATCATCAACGAATTCGGATGATTCAAAAAGTTTCTTTGATTTAGATGAGGAGAGTACGAATTCAAATTCGGCTCCTCAAGGACTAGCTACTCACAACTTTTTTAACCAAGATGATAAAAACAATGAGCCAACTGATTGGAGATCGCGCAAGACTCAGGCTTACTATTTTGATGATTTAGGTAGTCTAATTGAATTAGCTGATAACCTTAAGGCAAATGATTTAGCTTCTAGCTTGTATTACTTGCATGGACAATATTTCTTAAATTTGGCATTTCTTGATGAAGAATATGAGGAGCTTAAACCAGCAGATGCGTGGACAATAGCCAACGAATTTGGTTTTAAGGTCGATAGTGATAAGATGCGTGTAGTTGAAGAAACAGGCAAATGCTTATTGATGCAAAATGCTTTAGGCCAGATTCGACATTACTTTTTAAAAGCAGCTAATTATTAAGATTCTTTAAAGAAAAAGAGACGGGACAAAATTCCGTCTCTTTTTTACGTAATAAAACATGGGTGAGAAAAATGTATGCAGCCATGTTAAATAAGAAATTAGTCCTTGCAGTTGACGAAGCATGTTTAGTTAATGCAAGGCAAAAGAAATTGAATCGTGATAATTATCACTGTCCACATTGCAATAAAAAAGTAATTTTGGTTATGTCGGAGCAAAAAGCAGCCTTTTTTAAGCATCTTGTGAAGTACAGTAACTTAATGGGTGAAAAAGAGGAGCATCACCAATCGAAAATGCTGTTGAAGTCAGCTTTGACGGCAGCTGGTTTTCCGGCAGAAGTTGAGATTCCATTAGCTGAAGGACAATTGCGTGCAGATGTCTTAGCAACTGCTAAGTTAGCGTTTGAAGTTCAATGTGCGCCGTTGAGTCAACAAGAATTTAACCATCGGCATCAGCTTTATCAAAAAATTGGTGTAAAAGATATTTGGATTGTGGGACAGCGACACTATTTGAAACGGCGATTGAAACGCACACAGTTGATTTTCTTTCGACAAAATAAAGCTTGGGGGAATTACTATTTAGAAATTAATCCACAGAGAAATCGTTTTTGCTTAAAATATAATGTTTTAGAAGAACCGGTAGCTAATAAATTGGTTTATCAAAGTAAATCATTTATCCTTGATGAATTGGGGATAAAAGATTTTTGGCGCTTTAAGCCATTCAAAAAAGAATATTCTTTGAACATTGCAACTCAAAGAAAATATTTACGCCAGCAAATTATGCAAAAAACAAAGTTAGGATTGAAAATAGGAGAGATGCTTTATGAACGCAAATTAACTCTTGATGATTTACCTGATAAAGTTTTTGCTACTTGGCGTAACCCAGGTGAAAGAGATCGGGTTAGTGATTTTTTGCAAAAATAAAACGCCTTTAGATAAGGCGTAAATGATGCTCCGCAGGTAAATAGTCTGAAAAACACTTTTGACAATCTGGAAGCATTAGATTAACTAAATCCTGTTGATTGATTGGTCCCTCTAGCAATACTCCATTTTGCTCGTTGTCTTCGTTAAAGATAACGGTGGTAGGAGTAGCTTTAATATTCCATTGGTTGGCTAGTTTTTGATCTTCTTCAATAGAAGTACGCAGGTAATCAGTTTGTTTGATTGCCTGAATATCCGCATCCTTGATATGTAATTTGTTTGCGATCCGCTTAAGCAGCTCAGGTGTATAAGCTGAAGCATCTTTGCTCAAGTTTTTTTGTAATTCATACAGGTATTGACGGGCTTTTTTGTTGCCATAGGCCAGCCTAATCGCGTGGTAATTTTCTAATGCTTCATAAGTTGCTCTAGAAAAATTACTAATATCAGGCAACTTCTGGTCATCTTTGCGTCGGCGAATCGCATCATCATTGATTAAACAAACATTTGCAATTGGAATATAGTGATAACAAACGTCGACCCCTAATTCATCAACGGTTTTACGAATCTGTTTTTCAGTGTTATAACAATAAATCCCTATTGGATTGATGAATAGAAAAATCTCAAACATAATCTCGACCTCTTTGGTGATTTACTATTAGTTACTTTAGCAAGAAAAAAAATAAGTGACAAAAAATATGCCTTATTTTCTATATACTATTTTTGGTGAGCGCTTGCACGAGCTATTTTGCTTTGATTAGTGTTAGCAGCTGTTTGTTCAAAGTCATATTCTTGTTCAAGTTTAGTTAATACTGTTTGAATTAAAGCAGGATTAGTATTTTCGATTTCTAATTCAAAATCTTGATAGTTATCTGGATAAGACGTAGCATCTAGAGTTAATTCACAGTTTTGTGGCCCGTTCATCAAAATTCTGCGGGTTTTGCTCCAGGTGAAAAGACGTAGCTTTTTTTGGTCATTGGCAAAATGATTATCTAGATATGCGCCAATATTACCAGTGAATTTAAAATGCTTTTTTGCTACTAATTTTTTAGCTTGAGCGTGAGTTAATTCATCATTAATTTCAATTACTTCATGGAAATTCTTTTGTACAGGATTAGGATCCGGTACCTTCATTGTTTGCTCTGCGTGAGTAGCATAGATTCGAATACGCAAGCTAATTTGATGATTTTTTAATAAATCATCTGCTGTATCAAAATAATAATTTTCTTGGGTAAAGTCACTTTTGATTGGAAAAGCGGCAGTGATCTGATCATAAACGCTTTTATTTAAAAGAATTTTTGCTTCAATTTCTCGATTTTTACTCATCTGTTTTTCCTCCGAACTGTTTAACTTAATTATATGGTAAAATGAGTTTGTTTGCTTAAGAAAGGAATGTTTTCTCATGGAATTAGATTGGGATAACTTCTTGTGGCCTTATAACGAAGCTGTTCGCGAGTTAAAGGTTAAATTTCGTTCCCTTAGACAAGGCTTTTTAACTAAGGGAGAACATTCACCTATTGAATTTGTAATTGGCCGGGTAAAGACAGTTGATTCTATCAAGGAAAAAATGAAACGGCGAGTAATTAGTCCTGATGTCATTGAGACTGATATGCAAGATATTGCAGGGATTAGGATTGTTACTCAATTTGTAGACGATATTTATAAGGTAGTAGATTTGATTCATGCTCGAGATGATATGGAAGTTGTTGAGGAGCGTGATTATATTCAAAATGCTAAGCCGAGTGGATATCGGTCATACCACATGGTGATTAACTATACGGTTTACTTACCAGAAGGTCCGAAAAAATTAATTGCGGAAGTTCAGATTAGAACTATGGCAATGAACTTTTGGGCTACTGTCGAGCATACTTTAAATTACAAATATCAAGGTGTCTATCCTGATGACATTTCAGCTAGATTAAAATCAACGGCTGAAGCCGCTTATAGACTAGACGAAGAAATGTCGTCAATTAAGGATGAGGTCCAAGAAGCTCAGAAAATTTTTACCAAAAATAAGGGCAAAGAAAAATTATGAAAGTAACAATAGCGCATAATAACTATGATGAAACGTTAAAGACAGTTGCGCAGCTTAAGAAGCTGCTTCAGGAAAAAGGTTTTATCTTTGATGCTAGATATCCTGATGTAGTGATCACTGTTGGCGGTGATGGCACCCTCATCAATGCCTTCCACCGCTATGAAAATCAAGTAGATTCTGTGCGCTTTATTGGGATTCATACTGGCCACTTAGGCTTTTATACTGATTGGCGTAACTATGATATTGAAAAAATGGTTGATGCTTTAGCAGTAACCAAGGGTGAACCAGCGAAGTATCCTTTACTAGAAATAAAGATGCTTACTGAATCAGGTGAAACTCATTACCATTTAGCCGTCAATGAATCAGCGGTTAAAAGAGTTTCACATACATTAGAGGCCGATGTGTACATTAATGATCAATTATTTGAAAACTTTCGAGGCGATGGTCTTTGCGTTTCAACACCAACAGGTTCGACTGCTTATGGCAAATCACTAGGTGGTGCAGTAATTCATCCCCGGCTAAAAGCGTTGCAAATGACTGAAATTGCCTCAATTAATAATCGAGTTTTTAGAACTTTGTCATCACCAATTGTGATTGCGCCTGATCAATGGATTTCGATTGTTCCTAATGCAGATCATTTTGTGATGACAGTTGATGGAGCAAGAATTGATGTACGTAATGCTAAGAAGATTGAATATCGAATTTCGCGGCATTCGATTCAGTTTGATCAATTTGGCCACCATCATTTTTGGTCACGCGTACAAAATGCGTTTATTGGAGATAATGAAAAAAATGACTAGTTTATTTAAACTAATTGTGCAAGAAAGAGACCCCAAAAAGCTGGGTCCTTTTTTGTTAAAAAATGGTTTTTCGCATCAAGCGTTAAACAATGCTAAACACCATCATGGCATGATTTTAGTAAATCATAAAAGAAGATATACTAGCTTTAATTTGCGTGCTGGGGATGAAGTGATTTTTATCAGTGGTGAAGAAAAGAAAAATGATTTTTTAAAGCCATCGAATAATCCAGTATCAATTGTGTTGGAGAATAAAAATTATCTTGTAGTTAACAAACCTGCAGGTGTGTTGTCAATTCCCTCACGCTATGAAGATGATGATGCGGTGGTCAATCGATTGTTGGGTTATTTTGCCCAAAAAGGACAGAAAAACTTGAAGCCGCATGTTATTACTAGATTAGATCGAGATACATCTGGTTTAGTATTGGTGGGGAAAAATGCAATTGCCCATGCTCGTTTTAGTAAAATTGGCAAGGAGAAATTTGTCAAAAAATATCATGCAATTGTACATGGCAATTTTGCTCCGAATGAGTTAACTGGTTTAATTGATCAACCGATTGGCAAAAAGGGTAGTGGAGTTAAACGTGCGGTAGTGGCAGATGGAAAGGACGCTCAAACCGCGTATCGAGTCCTAGATCAGGTTACAGGTGCTAGCTTGGTAGAGTTACGCTTGCTTACCGGTAGAACCCATCAGATCCGTGTTCACATGGCTTATCTGGGACACCCCTTATATGGTGATCCTTTATATGGAATTCAAGATGGGTTTTCACGCCAAGCCTTAAATTGCTTTTATTTAAATTTTCCGGATCCATTTAGCCAGCAAAAATGTAAAACACTTGAGTTGAATGATCCAAAAGATATGCAAGAACTGTGGCAGAAACTAATTAATAAAGAATTCTAAAGTTATTAGCTAAAACTTCTAAAAAACTAGCATCTAGTAACCGCTTTCTTTATAATTAAAGTGTAATGTTAAAAACTATACTTATACAGAAAAGAGGATATCTTTATGTACTATTCCAATGGTAATTATGAGGCTTTTGCGGATGCCAAAAAGCCCGCAGGCGTAGATAAAAAATCTGCTTATATTATTGGTAGTGGTTTAGCCGGTCTTTCTGCAGCTGTCTTTTTAGTTCGTGATGCACAAATGAAGGGTGAAAATATTCATATCTTAGAAGAGCTACCCGTAGCTGGTGGTTCACTTGATGGTGCTAAGCGTCCTAATGCAGGTTTCGTGGTTCGGGGCGGCCGCGAAATGGAGAACCACTTTGAATGTTTGTGGGATATGTACAGATCGATTCCAAGTTTGGAAATCCCTGGCGCATCATACTTAGATGAATATTATTGGCTTGATAAAGAAGATCCTAACTCATCCAATTGCCGTCTAATTTATAATCGCGGTGATCGCTTACCAAGTGATGGTCAATATGGTCTAGGTAAGTGCGCTAATGAAATCGTGAAGTTAATCATGACACCGGAAAAGGAACTCCAAGGTGAAACAATTGAAGAATTCTTCAGTGATGACTTCTTTAAGACTAATTTCTGGACATACTGGGCAACAATGTTTGCCTTTGAAAAATGGCACTCAGCAGCCGAAATGCGGCGTTATGCAATGCGCTTTATTCACCATATTGATGGTTTGCCTGACTTTACCGCATTGAAGTTTAACAAGTATAACCAATATGAGTCCATGGTTAAGCCACTTTTGGCATATTTAAAAGATCACGGTGTTCAATTTGAATATGATTGTCACGTTGATAACGTGGTTGTTGATCATGAGGGCAAGCAAAAGGTTGCCAAGAAGATCGTGATGACCAAGAATGGTGAGCAAAGTGATATTGATTTAACCCCAGATGATATTGTCTTTGTGACTAACGGTTCAATCACTGAAAGTTCTACTTATGGTGATCAAAATACCCCAGCACCAATTACTCACGACAAGGGCTCTTCATGGAAATTATGGGAAAATTTGGCTAAACAAGATCCTGACTTTGGTCATCCAGATGTCTTCTGTGAAAACTTGCCAGAGCGTAGTTGGTTCGTATCAGCTACAGCTACCTTGGAAAATAAGAAAATAGCTCCATACTTTGAACGCTTGACTAAGCGCAGCCTTTACGATGGTAAAGTTAATACTGGTGGAATTATCACTGTTGTTGACTCTAATTGGGAACTTAGCTTTACTATTCACCGTCAACCTCACTTTAAGAGCCAGAATCCAGATCAAATCGTTGTTTGGATTTATGCTTTGTATTCTGATACTGAGGGTAATTACATCAAGAAGAGAGTCGTTGACTGTACTGGTAAAGAAATTGCCGAGGAAATGCTCTATCACTTAGGCGTACCAGAGAGTCAAATCAGCGAATTGGCTAGTGAAGAAAATATGAATACCGTACCAGTTTACATGCCATATATCACTAGTTACTTTATGCCTCGTCATGATGGGGACCGTCCAGATGTTGTTCCAGAAGGATCAGTTAATATTGCCTTTATTGGCAATTTTGCCGAATCACCAACTAGAGACACTGTCTTTACCACCGAATATTCTGTCAGAACTGCCATGGAAGCTGTTTATACATTGCTTAACGTTGACCGTGGTGTACCTGAAGTATTTGACTCAATTTATGATATTCGTCAATTGCTTCGTGCGATGTACTACATGTCTGACAAGAAGAAATTAGTTGATCAAGAGATGCCATTACCTGAGAAGTTAGCTCTCAAAACAGGGATGAAGAAAATCAAGAGAACTTGGGTCGAAGAACTGTTAGAAGAAGCTAACTTAGTTTAAATATGCTAGGCATAATAAAAAAGCTTGAGTAAATTCAAGCTTTTTTTGTACGCTTTTTGATTGCTCTCAGACTAAGCAAAATAGCTACTGCAATTAAAGCGATGACAACGAATGAGATTACAACTTTAATCAATCGTGGTCCGTCTAAGTGCAAGATTGAATCGCCACCATAAGCATATAAGTAAGCGAAGGGGATGACACCGATAATGATTGGTATTAGCTGTTTTTTACGTTGCCCCTTATTAATCATAATGTTGACATAGCTAACTGTCGCACTCGGAATAAATGGAATCATATATCCAATAATTAATCCAAGCATTGGTGATTTTAATCCAGTCAATAACTTATAAACTTTACTGTTAGACATCTTTTTCATGTCATAGAGTTTTTGCAAAAGTTCCATTAAAATTATTTGGCCTAAAATGTCACTGATCCAATTAACAATAAATCCCCAGGCAGGGCCATAAAGGATTCCGTTGAGAACACAAAAGATTCCGTTGGATAAGCCAGGAATTGCTACACAGGTCGCATTAAGTAAAAATAAAAAGGCTAAGTCTTCAATACCATGGCTACGGACCATGTTAACGAGTACTTCTTCATTATGGTGATCAAAATGAAGTAATAAATTCAATTCAGGACGGTAATTTAAATAGAGTTTATACAGAAGTAGTAACCCTAATATCCCGCCAAGAATGAAAAGTAATATTCGAATTATTTTTCTTTTCACTTTGTCACCTTCTCGTATTATATAAATTAAATCTGTGTTGATTGTCTTTTTAGTTTGTTTATTCGATCATCAGATGCTAGTCTCTAATTGTCATTGACCTTGGTCAATTGGTATAGGTTTTCACCTCCTGTAGCTTGACTACTTTGTAAGTCTGC